>JBMCMJ010000138.1:0-7035 GCA_048615135.1 Pseudomonadota bacterium | reverse complement strand
GCCCCGCAGCCCGTCCTCAGCACCCCGACCACGCCGGTCGAGGCGGTCGACGACACGGTGCGCCAACTCCTCGATCGGATGCTGGCGACGATGTATGCCGCCCCCGGGATCGGGCTGGCGGCACCGCAGGTGGGGGTGGGCAAGCGGGTGTGCGTGGTCGACGTCAGCGAGAAGGAGGCGCCCAAGGCGCCGCTGTTCTTGGTCAACCCGACCATCCTCGAGACGTCCGACGCGCGCAGCGTGGCCGAGGAGGGCTGTCTCAGCCTGCCCGAGATCTATGCCGACGTGGAGCGTCCGGCGGCCGTGCGGGTGGGCTATCTCGACCGCGACGGCGAGCCGCGGGAACTCGAGGCGGAGGGCCTGCTGGCCCGTTGCCTGCAGCACGAGATCGACCATCTGGACGGCGTCCTGTTCGTCGATCATCTCTCGTTGCTGAAGCGGCGGATGTTGATGCGCAAGCTCGCCAAGCTGCAACGCACCAAGCAGCGCAAGGGCTAGGCCTTGCGCATCGTCTTCATGGGCAGCGCCGCCTTTGCAGTGCCGAGCCTGGAGCGGCTGCACGCGGCGGGACACGACATCGTTGCGGTCTACACCCAGCCCCCGCGACGGGCCGGGCGGGGCAAACAGGACCAGCGCACCCCCGTCCACGACCGGGCCCTCGCCCTGGGGCTCCGGGTCCACACGCCGACGAATTTGAAGGCGCCCGAGGTGCAGGAAGGCTTTCGCGGCCACGCCGCCGACATCGCGGTGGTCGCCGCCTACGGCCTGTTGCTGCCGCAGCCGATCCTCGACGCCCCGAGGCTCGGCTGTCTCAATCTGCACGGCTCGATCCTGCCGCGCTGGCGGGGTGCCGCGCCGGTCGAACGGGCGATCGAGGCGGGCGACCTCGAGACGGGCGTGATGATCTTCCGAATGGAGCGCGGGCTCGACACGGGTCCCGTGTTCGTCGAGGGCCGGGTGGCCATCCGGCCGGATACGACGGCGCCGGCGCTGCGTGCGGAACTGGCGCGCTTGGCGGCGGACCTGCTCGTGCCGCTGCTCGACGAGTTGGAGGCTGGCCGGGCGACGGCCGTCCCGCAGCCGGCCGAGGGCGTCACCTATGCGAACAAGCTGGACAAGGCCGAGTTCCAGCTCGATTGGACCGCCGCTGCGGAGCTGCTCGAGCGTCGGGTCCGGGCCTTCCACCCGCAGGCCTGGTTCGCCTTCGCGGGCGAACGCATCCGGGTCCTCGCGGCCGAGACCGTCGACGCCGAGGGCGCACCGGGCATGGTCCTGGACGATCGGCTCACCATCGCCTGCGGCAAAGGGGCCCTGCGCCCCACCCTCGTCCAGCGCGCCGGCAAGCGCCCGCTGGACGTGGCGGCGTTCCTTCGCGGCCTGAAGCTGCCGCCGGGCACCCGGCTGGACAGCCCGTGACGCGCTACTTCCTGACCCTCGAATACGACGGTACGGGCTTTTGCGGCTGGCAACGCCAGACGACCGGGTTGGCCGTGCAGGAGGTGCTGGAACATGCGGTGGCCGGCTTCACGGGGGAGCCGGCCACGGTTCAGGCGGCCGGCCGGACCGACACAGGCGTCCACGCACTCGCCATGGTCGCCCATGTCGACCTCGAACGCGTCTATCCGGTCGGGACCGTGCGCAACGCGCTCAACTACCACCTCCGGCCGCATCCGGTGGCGGTTCTGGAGGCGCGCCTCGTCGCGGACGATCTGCACGCGCGCTTCTCGGCACTGGCCCGGCACTATCGCTACCGCATCGTCAACCGCCGCGCCCCCCTGGCGCTGGACCTTGGCCGCGCCTGGCTGATCCCGCAGCCGCTGGATGCCGAGCGGATGCACGAGGCCGGTCGGGCGCTGGTCGGACGCCACGACTTCTCCAGCTTTCGCGCCGCCGAATGTCAGGCATCGTCGCCGGTCAAGACCCTCGACCGGCTGGTGGTCGAACGGTGGCGCGACGAGGTGTTCGTCGCGGTGAGCGCGCGCTCTTTTCTGCATCATCAGGTGCGCAACATCGTCGGCACGCTCAGCCTCGTGGGCAAGGGGGACTGGCCGGTCGGCCGGCTCGGCGAGGTGCTGGCGGCGCAGGATCGCACGGCCGCCGGGCCGACCGCGCCGGCCGCCGGGCTCTATCTGACCGGGGTGGACTATCCGGCCTTCACGTCGCGACGAGACGCTGCACCAACAGGGTGACCATGAACTGGATGGCGACTACCGCCATGCCGTCGAAGCCCGGCGCCGCGAAGGCGATGCGGACGACCCGGTAGTCGTAGACCAAGAGCCCCACCACCATCAGCACCAGCGCCAGACCGGTCAGCACGGGCGGCACCAGCGTGGTCAGGAGGACGACCACCAGCACGATGACGATCTGCACCACCGAGGCCCAGTTGGCGGCGATGACGTAGGCGACGAAATACGCCTCGCGGCGCAGCACCTTGGCCAACACGACGGCGGTGCAGACGAAGGCGCCCCACTGCAACAAATAGCCGACCAGCCGCACGGTGACGGGCGTCGCCTCGACCCCGGGCCCGAGCTGGCGGTCCTGAACGACCAAGACCAGCGCGTAGACCGGCAGGACGAGCAGCACGGCCACGAAGCTCCGAACGAAGCCTGGCAGGCTGAGGTCGAACGCGTCCATCCCGCGGGGATCGTCCTTCAACAGGTCGATCGCGCCGCCGATGGCCCGGCGGATCTCGTCAAGGCGCATCGGCCGTCTCCGCCGCGAAGAACCGACGAGCGACCTCGAGATAGGCCCGCGTCAGGTCCTCCAGTTCGTCCACTCCAACCCACTCGTCGACCTCGTGGAGCGAATGGCCGACCGTTCCGAGTTCGACCACCGGGCCGAGGTCCCTGAGGAAGCGAGCATCCGACGTGCCGCCGCCGGTGCTCGGCGACGGTGCGCGGCCGAGGCTCTCCACCACCGCGTCGGCGACCAAGCGCGCGAAGCCGCCGTCGCCCGCGAAAAACGCGTCGCTGACGCCCTGCACGCCGACCTCCGCCCGGTCGCCGGCATGGCGCGCGGCCACGTCGTTCAGCCACGCCTCCAGGCTGGCCGCGTCGTGCAGCGTGTTGAAGCGGAGGTTCACGACGGCCTCGGCACGGGCGGGGATCACGTTGCTTGCCGGGTTGGCGACATCGAAGGTCGTCACCTGCAGTGTCGACGGCTCGAACCGCTCGGTGCCGGCATCCAGAGGTGCTGCCGTCAACTCGGCCACGATCCGCGCGAGGCGATGCACCGGATTGTCCGCCCGGTCCGGATAGGCGGTGTGGCCCTGCACGCCGCGGACGACGATCCGGGCGGTCAAGGAGCCACGGCGGCCCACTTTGAGTGTGTCGCCGACGCGCTGCCGCGAGGTCGGCTCGCCGACGATGCAGCCGTCGAAGCCGAGCCCCTGCCCCCGCAGCCAGCGGACGATCGCCGCGGTGCCGCGCACCGAGGGGCCCTCCTCGTCGCCGGTGACGTAGAACCACCATTCGCCGCCGAGGTCGCCCTCGCCACGAAGGCGCGCCGCCGCGGCGATGGCGGCAGCGATGCCGCCCTTCATGTCGCACGCCCCGCGCCCGCGCACACGCCCGTCGACCACGTCACCGGCGAAGGGAGCAAAACTCCAGGCGGTGGCATCGCCCGGCGGCACGACGTCGGTGTGGCCGGCGAAGGCGAGGCGCCGCCCGCCCTCCCCCAGGCGCGCGGCCAGGTTGAGGACCCGCGGTTCGCCCGCCTCCTCGACCCACCAGAGCCGCGCCCCGAGGGCTTCCAGCCAAGCGGCCACGAGGCCGATCGCCCGGCCAGGATCGGGCGTGACGCTTGGCGCGGCGACGAGCGCCGCCGCCAGCGCCACCGGATCGGTGAGCACGGTCAATCGCGCAGGAGATCGTTGATCGAGGTCTTGGCGCGAGTCTGCGCATCTACCCGCTTGACGATCACCGCACAGTAGAGCGACGGGCCCGGCCGGCCGTCGGGCAGGGGCTTGCCCGGCAGGCTGCCCGGCACGACCACCGAATAGGCCGGCACCCGGCCGACGAACACCTCGCCCGTCTCCCGGTCGACGATCTTGGTGGCGGCACCGATGAACACGCCCATCGAGAGGACAGCACCGGTCTCGACGACCACCCCCTCCACCACCTCCGAGCGGGCACCGACGAAGCAGTCGTCCTCGATGATCACCGGCCCGGCCTGCAGGGGCTCGAGCACCCCACCAATGCCGGCACCACCAGAGATGTGGCAGTTCTTGCCGATCTGCGCGCAGGAGCCGACGGTCGCCCAGGTGTCCACCATGGTGCCCCGATCGACGTAGGCGCCGAGATTGACGAAGGAGGGCATCAGCACCACGCCGGGGGCGATGTAGGCGGAGCGGCGGACGATCGCCCCGGGCACGGCGCGAAAGCCGGCCTCGGCGAAGTGCTCCGGGCCCCAGCCTTCGAACTTGCTCGGGACCTTGTCCCACCACGTGCCGCCGCCGGGGCCGCCGGGGATGGGCGCCATGTCGTTGAGACGGAAGGACAGGAGCACGGCCTTCTTCAGCCAGGCGTTGACATGCCAACCGTGCAGCCGCTTCTCGGCGACCCGGTAGGTCCCGCGGTCGAGCCCCTCGAGCGCCGTCTCGACGGCCTCGCGCACCTCGCCCCTGGTCGCACTCGTGATCGTGTCGCGGGCCTCGAACGCCGCATCGATCGCGGCGGCAAGCGCATCGGTCGTCATCGTCCTCTCCTCGTCCGGTGCCCGGAAGCTAGTCGGGGTGCAGGGCCTGTCAATTCACCGCCGCGCTTTCGACACGGTGCAGCACGCGATATGGGATACCGGTGGTTTGGTGACCGAGGCCTGAGCATGACCTATCGAGCCCCCGTCGGCGATCTCGCCTTCCAGCTGCGCCACGTCGCGGGCTTTGCCGAGGTGGCGGGCCTGCCCGGTTTCGACGAGGGACTGGACGAGCTGATCGAGCCGGTGCTGGACGAGGCGGCCAAGCTCGCCGAGGAGAAGCTGGCCCCCCTCAACGCCGTGGGCGACCGGCTCGGCGCCACGTGGGCCGACGGCGAAGTCACCATGCCGCCCGGCTTTCGCGACGCGTTCGACGCGTTCGTGGACGGCGGCTGGAAGGCCCTGCCCTTTCCGGCCGAGCACGGCGGGCAGAACCTGCCGTGGAGCCTCGCCTTCGCCGTCGCGGAACTCTGGCAGTCGGCCAATCTCGCATTCGGCAACTGCCCGCTGTTGACCCAGGGTGCCATCGAGGCCCTCGTCCACCACGGCTCGCCGGAGCAGCAGCGGCGCTATCTGCACCCGCTGACGACCGGGCGCTGGACGGCGACCATGTGTCTGACCGAGCCGCAGGCCGGCACCGATCTGGCCGCCATCACCACGCAGGCGACGCCGGACGGCGACGGCTATCGGGTCCGCGGGACCAAGATCTACATCACCTATGGCGAGCACGACCTCGCCGACAACATCGTCCATCTCGTCCTCGCCAAGCTGCCGGGCGCGCCTCCCGGCGCCAAGGGCATCTCGCTGTTCCTCGTCCCGAAATGGCAGCTCGACGGCAAGGGGCACATCGCCGGCCGCAACGCGGTCCACTGCCTCTCGATCGAGCACAAGCTGGGCATCAAGGCTGGCCCCACCTGCGTCATGCGCTTCGGCGACGACACTTCGGGCGAAGGGGCGCGGGCGGAGCTGATCGGCCGGCCGCACGACGGCCTCAGGGCCATGTTCACCATGATGAACAACGCCCGTCTGTCGGTCGGCCTCCAGGGCCTCGCCATCGCCGAGCGGGCCTATCAGCAGGCCCTGACCTACGCTCGCGGCCGCGTCCAGGGCCAAAGAGACGGCGAGCCGGTGGCGATCCTGGCCCACGCCGACGTCCGGCGGATGCTGATGACCATGCAGAGCCAGATCCTCGCCATGCGCGGGCTGGTGCTGACCGCCGCCGCGGCGATCGACGGGGCGGCGCGGCATCCCGACGAGGCCGTGCGGCGGCGGATGGCCGGCCGGGTCGACCTGCTGACCCCGGTGGTGAAGGGCTGGTGCACCGATCTCGGTGTCGAACTCGCCTCGCTGGGCATCCAGGTGCACGGCGGGATGGGCTATATCGAGGAAACGGGGGCGGCCCAGCACCTCCGCGATGCGCGGGTCACGCCGATCTACGAGGGTACCAACGGCATCCAGGCGCTCGATCTCGTCGGCCGCAAGATGCGCCTCGCCAATGGCGAACTCCCCTGGCAGCTGTTCGAGGAGCTGCGCCACGAACTGCGCGAACTGGAAGTCGCGGGCGAGCACGAGCTGGTTCGTGGCCTGCGGCCGGCACTGGCCAATTGCGAGGCGGCGACCCGCTGGATCCAGGGCCAGCACGGGCACGACGACGACGCGGTGGCAGCGGGTGCGAGCCCCTATCTTCGCCTGATGGGCCAGATGCTGGGCGGCTTCGTGCTGGTGCGCGGCCTGCGCGCGGCCGACCGTCTGCACCGTCCGGACGTGGCGTTCCGCCGGGCCGCGGCCCGGTTCTACACCGAGCAGCTCCTGCCGCCCGCGAGCGCCCTGCTGCCGGCGGTGGTGGCGGGCTCGGCGAGCATCGACGAAAGCCTGTTCGCGGCGTGATCAGCCGAGGCGGGCGAGCAGGCCGTCGAGCTGTTCGGGGCTGGAAAAGGTGATGGTGAGGCGGCCGCCGCGGCCCTTGGTCCGGACTTGGACCTCGAGGCCGAGCCGGTTGGAGAGGCGGTGTTCGAGGTCGGCCACGTCCGGATCGGGCTCGCTCGCGACGGGTCTTGCCCGCCCTTCCCCCTTCACCAGCGCCTCGGTTTGGCGGACGTTGAGGCCGCGTTCGACGACCTGACGGGCCAGCCCGATCGGATCCTTGGCGCCGAGCAAGGCGCGCGCATGGCCAGCCGTCAGTCGGCCGTCCTCCAGCATCGCCTTCAGCGCCTCGGGCAGAGCCAACAACCGCAGCAGATTGGCGATATGCGGCCGGCTCTTGCCGACGCGCCCGGCCAGCGCTTCCTGGGTGTGGCCGAACTGCTCGATCAGGCGCCGATAGCCGTCGGCCTCCTCCAGCGG
>JBMCMJ010000137.1:0-7042 GCA_048615135.1 Pseudomonadota bacterium | reverse complement strand
CGCTGATCCAGGAGAGCGTGCGCGCCTTCACCACCGGCTGGTACCAGGAGTTGGTGACCCACGTGCCGGCGATCGCCGGCGGCGAGGTCGGCCTGCCCGAGAGGCCCGGTCTCGGGACCGAATTGCTGCCCGACATCGACCGCCGCGCCGATCTTACGCGCCGGGTCTCCGCCTGAGCCTCGACCGAAAGTTCTGTGTGCAGCGCAACAATTTTGTTGCACTGCAGCATAACGCCGACTACAAAGAGGACGTCAGATGCGTGAGGACATTGCCATGAAGTTCCCGACCCTCCCCCAGTTCCCGATTGCCAAGATCGACTTCGACGCCCTCTTTGCCCTGCAGAAGGCCAATGTGGAGACCATGCTCCAGGCCCAGCAGGTCATGGTCGAGGCGATGCACGCCGCCACCAAGGCTCAGTACGGGTGGATGCAGGAGGCCTTCGAGGCCAGCCAGGCGGCCCTGAACGGCAAGTTCGACGCCGACAAGAAGCCCGAGGCCTATCTCGCCGAGGTCAAGGCGGCCGCCGAGAAGGTCATGACCATTGCCCAGACGCAGATGGACCTCGGCATGAAGGCCCAGGCGGAGGCGATGGACCTCCTGACCAAGCGCGCCGCCGCCAATGTCGACGAGGTGCAGAAGGTCGCCGCCTGAGGCCCTTCGTTCTCGTCACCCGAGACCCGTCGCGTCCTCCCCGAATCCACGCGACGGTTCGTCGAGCGAGCCCCCGGCCCCTCCCTCCGGGGGCTCGCGTCGTTTCGGGCCTGAGGCCATCGGACACGTTTGCGGAACGCGTCGGCGCGTTCGCTGCCGAGCCGCGGCGCCCGATTCCGCGTCAGCGGCGCGGACCGCACCTGCTGGCGGTGGGGGCGGGATTCGAACCCGCGGTGAGCTCGCGCCCACGGTAGTTTTCAAGACTACTGCCTTAAACCACTCGGCCACCCCACCGGTCCGGCCGGTTTAGGAGTGCTGCCAAAGCGGCGCAAGCGCCCGTCAGGGTTGGAACTCGGCCTTCGCCTGGAAGCTGCCGCCCGACGCGCGGGCGAGATCCCCGACGCCGACCCCGGGCTCCAGGATGCAGGCGGCAACGGCGTCCAGACCGTCGTCACGATTCTGGGCACCGGGCACGAAGTTGCGCATTTCCTCGACGAACGGGGTCTCGAACACGCGCGCGTGCACGTTCAACGAGTGGGCCGCCAGTACCGGATCGAACGCTTCCACGATGCGCTGGTCCTTGTTCTGCCGCGAGACGTGCTCGCGCACGGCGATCCGCGCACCACTGGCCTGCACGGCCTTGCGCAGCAGATTGGGCAGAAAGCGGCCGATGCCGTTCGTCTCCAGGGTGAGGGCCGGACAGCCGTAGTGTCTGGCGATGGCCACCACCTGCCGGCAGAGCTGCGTGGCCTCGTCGACCTGCTCGGCGATCTGCGGATCGTGCCGCAGATAGGCCACGTCCATCAGCCAGAACGCCCCGAACTCGTCGACGAACATCACCGCCACGACGCTGCCGTCTCCACCTTTCGGCGAGCCGTAGGCGGGATCCCACCAGCATTGCACGGTCGTCAGGCGCCGACCGCGGAGGCGCAGCTCGCGCCGGCGGTTGACCGTCGTGACCTCGATCTCCTCGTCGAACGCAACCAGGCGTGACGGATCCAGGCGCACCTCGCGCAGATCGACCGGCTGCAGGAGCATCTGCGACTTGAAGCGCGCCGGGCCGACCTCGCGTTCCAGCGCCCGGATTTTCTTCAGCGGAAAGCGCTCGGGCCAGCGGGACCGTCCGCCATCGTCGAGGATCGGCAGCACGAGCCGGTTGTAGTCCTCGAGGAACGGCTTGGCATCGATCGGCAGCTGTTCGCCCGCCGCGTAGATGCTGTCGTGGCTGTGCGGGGTGCCGATGCAGAGTTGCACGCCACCGGGGACCAGGATGAAGGACAGCTCCGCCATGCGGCGGCGCAGATCCTCCCGCTTGGTCGGCGTATCGACCGTGTTCGGCACCTCGACATCGTCGCAGATCACGATGTCCGCCCGCGTCCCGGTCAGGTTGGCGCCGATGCCCCGAGCCAGCATCGACGGGTCGCGCAACTCACGGCTGCGGACGACCGTCAGCTGATCCGCGGCCCAGGCCCCGGCTGCCGGCTGTACCAGCGAGCGGGCAACCGGATGCTTTTCCAGCACGCCCCGGACGTTGCGGACCATCTTGGTGGCGAGGCCCTGCTCGGCGGCAACCACCAGCACCCGGAGATTGCAGTCGATGGAGAGAAGCCAACTGCAGAAGAGGCCGACGAGGGTCGACTTCCCCGCGTCGCGGAAGACCATCAAAAGCAGCCGCTCGTCGCCGCGCTGCCAAGCCGCCTCCATCCAGCTCGCGATCTCGAGGTGAAGCGGCGGCGTGGAAAAGCCCTGGGTGCGGTTCCAGAGCCAGACGAATTGCCGGAAGCTGATCGGCCCGGCGATGCGTGTCGTGCAGGATTCCATCGTCTTATGTCGTCACGCGGTCCGCCCTCACAGATCGAGCAGCGAGCGGCCGGCGCTGAACATGCCGGTAACACCCTGCTGAACGATACGCGAGTTGCTCTCCAAGAGGTTGCGGCGCGTCTGCGAGGCGGCGCGGCTGCGGATGCCGTGGATGGCGAGGTTGCGCTCCCGCGCGGCGAGGCTCTCGTCGGTTTCGGCCTTGCGGTACAGGCCGCGGCGAACCGCGGCGGCCGAGCCGCCGGCGCCGCCGGCACCGGAACTCGCCGCCGTTGCCCGCTGCCGGGCCAGCAGTTCCTTCAGACGCTGCGCCCGCAGCTTCTGGTCGGCAGCCGCTCGCTCCTCGACCTCCGCGACCTTCAGGTCGCGCTCGGTCGCGATCGCGCGAGAGGCATTCGTCGCCTTGCTGCGGCTCGCTGCCGCATTGAGACCGATATTCGCAAGTGTGCTTACGGCGCCCATCAGCGTGTCACCTTCACGTCGGAGATTACGGAGAGAAGCTCGAACGGGACCGGCCGGGCGTCCTGGATGCGCCACAGGGGCGCCTCGCCGAGCCGTCGCCAGCCCCGTGCCCGGATGGACCGCGCCCCGGAAAAGCGACCCGCGGCATCGGTGGCAAGGGGCACGGCGCGGAGGCCTTCGCCGACATCGACCGCGAGCCCGCCGGTCTCGTGCAGTTCGAACGTGATCTGCACGGGACGATAGCGGCCCGCCTTGCGTCGACCGTCGATCAGCAGCGGCATGGGTTCCAACCGATGCTCGAAGCCGAGACCGACCACGAGACCGGTGGCCGGCACGACCGTCGTCAGACCGCCCCCGCTCACCCGGTGGGGTTCGAGGAGTTGACCGTCGGCAATCACCTCGACGACGGAGCCTTCGAGATGCCCCAGCCCGGACCACTCGGTTCGCGGCGCAGGCGCCCGGAGAACCGCGGCGCCGTCGAGGGGAACCGTCTCGTCGAAGCGTTCGATGCGCACCGTTCCGGCACGACGCACGAGGCAATAGGTCAATCCCTCGGCAGCGGCGACGGCCAACACCTCGCCATCGGTCATCTGGCTGGACCACGCGACGATGCCGGCGTGGCGATCGATCGTGGCGGTCACCAGCCGACCGTCGGCGCGAACCACGAAGAGGATCCGCCGATGCGCGTCGAAGGCGAGGTCGATCGGCTGGTCGACCAGGTGACGCGCCCGCACCGCGAGGTCCTGGGCCTGATAGGCGACGTTCACGTCCGTGAAGACGTATTCCACCACCGCGTCGCCATTGCGCGCAACGAAGACGGAGGCGCCATCCACCTCGGCGGGTGGCACATAGCGCTCGGCCACGCTGCCGATGCCGGTCTGTCGGACCACTTCGACCGAAGCCGGTGCCAGGGGATTGCCGTCGATTGTCCACTCACCCGCCGCGGTGAAGACCTCGAGCGAGCGGCCGGCCCCGAAACCACGGATGGCATGCGCGCGATCGTCGCCGAGCTGGAAGCTCATCGCCTCGTCGTCGAGGCCTTCGCCGGTCTCGAAGTCGAACGGATTGCCGATCCGCGACAGCCACAATCGGTTGGGCATCCGTGGCACCCCGCCGACCACGAGCCGGTCGCGGTAGACGATGGCCGCTGCCGGATAGCCGGCGACGGCACTGAATGCCTGCTCTTCCCAGAGCAGCGTACGGGAGGGATCCGCGATGGTCTGCTGAGGAACGCCGAACACCCGTGTGCCGTCGGCCGCCACGGAGGTGATCGCCACCTCCACGTTGCGGAACCGCAGGCGGGTGCCGGCATGACCAGTTTGGAACACCTGCCGATCGGCCCTGAAGACCCAGAGTCCGTCCTGCGCCGGAGCCGCCTCCAGGGTCGCGTTCTCGTCCGCGTATTTGGCGTAGGGCTGACGGACGATGGCGAGGCCCGGCGTACCGGTGTCACGGATCGGAAAGGTCCACGGCAACAGCCGCCAGACGTTCAGCAACTCCACCGAGGCGTGATGCGGCGCCAGGGCCGGATGACAGACGAAGAGATTGCCGCGGTGGGCGGACCAGCTGAGGCCGGCGAGGTGCTCGGCGCCCCAAGGCGCCGGCAGATCCGCGACCCGAACCTCGTCCTCGAACACGAGCAGACGACCGGCGAGCATGGCGAACAGGCGACGCCGCCCGCCGTCGAGCCCCACCAGGGCGAGTCGTCCGGGCCCGCCGAGTTCGGCGACATGGGCCAAGCCCGGCCGACGCCGCACGCCGCCACCCACGGTGACGACCACGTTGGTCAGGCGGCTGGCCCCGTCGACATAGGCCTTGAGATCGGTTCGTCCGAGCAGCGCCGGGTCGATCTCACCGGCCGAGAAGCTGGTCTGGACCGGGTAGAGGCTGCTCATCGATAGCGCACCGAGGTGAGGGTTTCGTCGGCGATGACGGGGGGCGTGTCCTGGGAGCGGTCGATCACCCAGGCGCGCTCGAGCTCCCGTTCGGCGAGCCGGTCCAGGGCCTCGGCCCGACTGCTGTTCTCGGTGAGCGGAATGCAGAACTCGGCGGCGAGCCTTGCCGTCAACGCGGTCGCGAAGAAGGGCGGAAAGGAGGCCTCGGGCGGCCTTGCCTGATAGGTCAGGACCACACGGTCGGCGTCACTCTGCAGTTCGTCGCCGACGATCGCGTAGCGGGGTGCGGCCCCGCGGTTGTCGATGTACAGCGCCCGCAAAAAGTCGGCGGGCAGCGCGAAGCGCCGCTTGAAATCGGCCATCGGCGGCGTCGGCAGGGCCGTCAGTGCCGCTTGGCGCAGCGTGAAGGACCATGGATGCGTCGACAGAACCGTATCGGACACCAGGGGATAGAGCGTCCGGGCGATATCCGCGGCGGCGTCCGGATCGTCGAACGAGACGATGGGAGTCGACCCGAGCTTGACGAGTGCCGCGTTGCAGAGCTGCAGGTCGGTCAATGCACGTGACATGGCGGGTCGAGCTCCTGGGCCTGGGGCGCCGGCGGCGGGTGCCGCCGGCGGTCGGATGTCAGTCGCGCCAGCCGTCCCCGGCGGTGCCGGGGGACTGGACCGTCACACGGGTGCCGTCGTTGCTGGCGATGACACGGATGAGGTTCTGCGGCTCCCCCTGGGCGGCGACGTTCATGAAGAGAAAGTCGCCGATCCGCAGGAGGCGGGCCGCAGGGTCGAAGTAGCCGAGACCGTCGACCTCCTCGGCGGCATCGTTGCTCCGGTAGTGCCAGAGGGTGAATCCGTTGGCGTAGGAGAGAGCGCTGAGGCCGATCGGGTCGTAGGCCATGACGATCAGGCTTCGTTGCAGACGAAACTGACACAGCCGGCCGGATCGATCAGACCGGCACCCTGGGACATCCAGTTGGCGACGAAATGCGCGGCGCGCTCGCCGACCCAGCTGATGTCGCTGGTGACGTCCTGGCCGATGGCGTGGCCGACCGCACTCTTGTGGTACCAAAAGCAGGTACGCTGGGTGCCCTCGAGCGGCAGGCCCGAATGGGCGATCCACATCGTGCCGAGCCAAGACTTCGCCTGCGTTCCCTGCCAGGGCAGGTTGTCGCTGCCGACATACTCGGCCGAGGCGAATTCGGGCAGGTCGAGCAGATTGGCCCACTGCTTCCAGCCGACGACCGCGTAGCGCTCGCCGTCGTCCGGCACGTCCTCGGCGCCGAGCGCCTCGAGCGCCTCCAGAACCTTGACCTTGGTCAGCGGGGTGGTGGCATCGCCGACGACGCTGGTCGTCTGGGCGAGGGCTTCGATGATCAGCTGATCGGTCTGCCGGCCGAGCGCGTAGGCACCGGCACGGGCGAGAGCCTGACGCTCGTCGATGTTGACCTTCAGCTCGTCGAGCCGGTCGATGTAGTCGCCCGCGTAGTAGTCGGTGAGGGCGACCTCGATCGACACGTGCTCGGCGTTCATCTGCGGCACGAAGCCGTGGCGGACCTTCGTATCGGCGATGCCCTTGCCGATCCGCTGGAACACGCAGGAACTGCCCCGCACGCCGTTGCGCGCGCGCACCGTCGGGCGGAGCTTGCTGCCCTGACGCTGGAATGCCTGGTGAACTTCGCCTTCGAACTGCTTCACGAAGGCCTTGTCGATGCTCATGGACATGGTGATCTTCCGATCTCGTGGTTGCCGACCGAACGTCCTTCGCCGGTTCTCCCGAGCCGGGGCCGGAAGCGGGACGGGTGGGTCGCGGCCCGCCGACCTCGGCGGGTTGTCGCGAACCCGGAACTCATTCGCGGTAGAGACGCTCGAAGCCGCGGGTCACCTCGGCGACGAAGCCGGGATCGCGGTCGCGCCAGTACCGGGGATCCTGCATCATCCGGCGGAGCGCCGGCTCGTCGGCGCCGCGGCCGCCGGCGTCGCCGTGCACGACCTTGGGCTCGCGGGCCTGCATCATGGAGCTGAGCGCCATCACGCCGTCGTAGCTCGACGCCAGGGTGTCGTAGACCTCGGGGGCCAGATTGGCCTTGCCCCAGGTGCGCAGCTGGTCGGCCGTTGCCTGCCACTGCTCGGCGCCGCCGAACGTCTCCTGGAGCCGGCCCAGTTCCTGCTGGACGAACACCTCGCCATAGGCCTCGCTGATCGCCGGCAGCAGATATT
>JBMCMJ010000136.1:0-7067 GCA_048615135.1 Pseudomonadota bacterium | reverse complement strand
GACGGCCTTGGCCGTCGGTCGGGGGCCAGGGGGCCAAAAGCCCCCTGCCTTGTTCTGCCCAACGACCTCATCCATCGAATGTGTCGCTGCACGAGGCACGAAAGAAATGGCCCGCCGCCGTCAACCGTCCGGAACCCGGGGCTCAGCCCCGCGGGCGGCGGCGGAGCAGCGCCAGACCGGCCACGCCCGCGCCGAACATCCACACCGCCGCCGGCAGCGGCACGACCGAGAGATCGCCCTGGGCCAGCGTCGTCGTGAAGCCGCCGTCGAACACCTCGAGGAAATCGCCGAACGGCGAGGCTTCGACGTTGAGCGTCAGGCCGGCGAACGAGACCGTCTCGAAGAACGAAATCCCGAACCCGCTGTCCGTCCGGTAAACCCGGGGGGCGTCGGTGAAGTCGCTCGCATCGGCGCCGACCAATACGCCCGAATAGAGCGCGGTCAGGTCGATCGCCGTCACGGCGACCTCGTCACCGAGGGCGACGAGGGCCGTGTCGTCGAAGGTCACCGACCCGCCGAGCACGACGGTTTCGCTCGTGCCGGTGACGGTCAGGCTGCCCTCGAGCGGCAGCGTGACCGCCGCTTCGGCGGTGCTGGTGGCGGCCACGAGGGCGGCGGCGAGAAGCATGGGTCGGAGCATCGGCGTCGATCCTTTTGGTGTTGCGGTCAGGCAATGTAGAGATGGTCGCCGGGGGCGAAGAGTTCGTCCAGCGTGGTGGTTGCATCGAGCCCGCGCAGCGTGGCGAGCGTCGTCTCGCCGCCGCCGGTATCGCCCTTCAAGAACGCCACACTGCCGGAGACCTGCAGGTCCAACAGGTCGAAGTCCGGCTGCCCCGAGCCATCCTGGAAGGCGGCATCGAGCAGTTGCAGCCGATCCTCGCCAACCGTGAAGTCGTGGATCATCGGGATGGAACCGCGACCGGCCAGCAGCACCGTGTCGAACCCGTCACCGAGCCGAACCTGGGCACGACCCTCGCCCAGCACCACCGTGTCATTCCCGGCGCCGGCGTCGATCACATCCGGCCCGCCGAGGGACAGGATCAGATCGTTGCCCTCGGTGCCGATCAGCCGATCGCGGCCCGGCGTACCCGCCACCGTGTTGAGCGGCGGCGGCACGGCGGTGTCATCCTCCAGCTCGAGCCCGACGATCACCGGGTCGTGGTCGGAGGAGCGGAAGGCGTCGGGTGCGAAGAAGTCGTCGATCTGGTCGGCGGACTTGAACTCGGTGTTGTAGTCGAGGATGCGCGGCTGGTCGGCGTTGAGGTGCCAGACCGCCGCCCCCGTCACCTGATCCGCCAGCGAGGTCGAGTGCAGCGCGTAGTCGAGCGTGCCCGAGGCCTGCACCTGCGGGCTGGTCGCGAGGCTGAGCGGGAAGGCGAAGGTGTAGGCATCCGGGCCGATCGGATCGACGAAGTCGTCGGCCGTGCCGCGCACGCCGTCCGCCCCGTCGAACAGGGTCTGGATCGGATCCTCCCGCCAATAGGCGTTGAGGTCGCCGAGGATCAGCACATCCTCGTCGCCGGCACCGGTCGGATCGGTCTCCAGCCAGCGCAGCAGCTCCTCGGCCGCCGCGGTGCGGGTGGCGTTGCTCGCCGCCTGGCCGTCGCCCTGGTCGTCGTCGGCCGGCGCGCCCGTGCTCGAGCCCTTCGACTTGAGGTGGTTGACCACCGCGGTGAACTCGCCGCCCGTCGCGATCTCGCGGAAGGTCTGCGCCACCGCCGGGCGGTTCTGCGCGTCACCCGGCGTCAGCGGTGCCACGAAGGCCTCGCTGTCGAGCACCGCCGCCTCGCCGACCAGCTCCACCGTCCGCGTGTCGTAGACGAAGCCCTGGGCAATGGCATCGCTGCCGACGAACCGGGCCCCCGGATCGACGAAGGCCCACGCCCCCGGCTCGCCGAGCGCGTCGTTCAGCCGGTCGACGAGGTCGCGGATGGCGAAGATCGCGAACGGATCGCTCGGATCGGCGCGGAACTCGTTCTCCAACTCCACCAGCCCGACGACGTCGACATCGGCGGTGAGGATGGCCTCCACGATCTTCACCGCCTGCCGCTCGAACTCGAAGTCCGTGTCGGCCCCGCGCGGACCGGACCCGTTGGCCGTCTGCGCATCCGGCAGATCGATCGTCGTGAAGTAGTTGAGCACGTTGAAGGCCGCGACCTTCAAGGAGCCGCCGACGTCGGGCGGTGTCGTCGGCCGCGGGTTCGTGTCCTCGAACACCGGCGCTTCGGTCGGGTTGATGCGGTAGATCGAATCGCCCGAGCCGCCCGACGCGCGGCCGAACCTGACCACGCCCGTGAGGTCGGTCACCGTGTCGCCGATGTTCAGCGTGTCGTCCGCGCCGAAATCGCCGTCCGGGTAGATCAAGGGATCGGGGTTCTGCGTCAGCTGGCCGTCGTCGAGGACCAACGTTTGCCGCACCCCCTGGTCCTGATAGGCCTCGAAGCCCGCAGCGTCAGGGGCGTTGATTTGGGTGAAGGTCGGCAGCCGCCCGCCCGCGTGCAGGCCGATCTCGCCAAACCGGCCGAAGTCGAACACGTCCATCACGGTCAACGTGGTCGGCACGGTGACGAGCATGCCCTCGAAGGCCTCGAGGTCGGCGATCTTGGCGCCCTGGTCGTTGATCACGATGTCGGCGATCGGGAAGGTGATCGTTGCCGGCGTCACGAGGCTCACATTGTCGCCCGCATCGAGGATCGTCACCTCGCTCGCCGTCAGCTGCGTCTCGCCGAAGAACTCGGTAACGGTGCCGGTCACCCGGACGATCTGCCCGACCTCGACGTCGGTCAGGAGACTGCTGCCCTCGAAGACGAACAGGCCCTCGGAGGTCGAGGCGTCGCCGTCCGTGTCGGCGTCCTCCTCCTGCAGGTAGAACCCGCCGAGATTGCGGGTCGCGTCCGCGTCGCCGTCCTGGAAGTCGCCGACGACCACCGCCTCGACGGTCACCGTCTGGCCGACCAGCGGGCTGGCATCGCTCGAACCCTGAATCGCGCTGATCAACGTGGTCGCGGGTGGCGGGGGCGGCGGCGCCCCGACATTGGCAGCACCGGGCGTGCCGTCCAGGTCGGCGAAGCTGCGGAAGCTCGCCGACCAATCGCCGCCGTCGGGGTCGCGGAAGATGCCGGCCGGCAGGAACGGCCCGTCCGGCCCGAGCCGCGGCGCTCCGTAGTCGACGTCATCGGCCGAGTCGACGATCGCCACTTGGTCGAGCACCTCGCCCCAAGGCGCCACGTCGAGCGTGCCGTCGTCGTCGGTATCCAGGTCGTCGCCGACCGCTCCGGTGAAATCCTTCACCAGCAGGTAGGTCGCCGAGCTGTTTTCGAAGCTGTTGTCGGCGATCGAGAGATCACCGGCGAGGCCGTAGGCGGCCGCCCCGGTCGCGCTCATGGCGACGACGAAGCCGTTGTCCGGCACGTTGCCGACATCGGAGAAGTCGATCACCCGGTCGATCCGTCCGGTCGAGCTGTCGAGATCGCTCTCGATCTGCACGAGGACCACGCCATCGAGCGACGCACCGGGCGTGGCGAACAGCTCGACGAACTCGGTGTCGGTGCCGGTGGTGTTCACCACCATCTCGTTGATCAGGATCGACACGCCGTCGAGCACGGTGTCATCGCGGAACGCGAGGTTCTGCAGCCGCTCGTCCTGCTCGCGCGGAGTGTCCGCCCGGTCGAACGGGTTGGTCTCGTCGAAGTTCGCGGCGAGGTACTCGGCGAGCGCATCCTGCTCGCTGCCGTCGGGCGCGAAGGTCGCCGCACCCGTCCGCGGGGCGGCGTCGTCCTGTTCCAGGTCGACGCGGTCCCGGTCCGGGAACGGATAACCGTCGCCGCCGCCCGCCAGGAAGCCCAGGGTCACGATCCGGTATTCGGTGCCCGGATCGCCGACGATCTCGCCGTCGGACACCAGCACCTCGGTCGGCGTGCCGGCCTCGTCGACCAGCGCCGCGCTCTGGATGCGGTCGCCCGGGTCGCGCGTCAGGTCGAAGCTGAACTCGACCCCCGCCACCTGCGGGAACCGCCCCTGCTGGTTGCCGTCATCCAGCGAACTCGCGGCGAGGCCGTGCTCCAGGATCGCCACCAGTTCCGCCTTGGTGACCGTGAGCAGCGTCAGGCCGTTGTTGAAGCGCAGGCTGTTCGCGATGTCCGTCTCGCTGATCCCGCCCTCGGGCTTCACCCCGGGGATCGCCTCGTTCGCCAGGAACTCGGGCTCGCCCGTACCGCCCGCCGGCACCAGCACCCGGCCGATGTCGTCGCGGATACCGCCGCCGTTCTTGATCGAGACGACCACCGCCGGATCGCTCTGCCGCGCGATGGCGAGGTTGGCGTCCGCCGTGAGGTTGCCGAGATTGGTCTCCTCGGTGCGCACCGACGGCCGCAGGCCGTTCAGATAGACCTCGCTGAAGCCGAAGACGTTGCCTTCCTTGCTCGCGATCAGCTCGTCCAGGTCCTCGACGATGTCGCTGATCTCCGGGTCGATCAGCCCCGCCGCCCCGAGGTCGGCCACGCCCTGGTCATCGGTCGCATAGGCGCCGCTCACCGCCGGGTCGTAGCTGGAGGGATCGATCACCCCGTCCGCGTCGAAGTCGATCACCAGCCGGCCGACATATTTGTAGTTGCCGTCGGTGTTCACCACCGCGACCGGGTTGCCGTCCGCACCGGTCCGGACGATCGGGTAGACCCCCCCTGCCGCGTCGCCATCGCGCAGCCGGTCGTCACCGTCCGCCAACAGCGTGTTCGAGCCGCCGCCGACCACGATGTCGACGTTCGACAGCCGATCGGCGAGCGCCTGCTCGATCGACAACTGTTGCATGTGCGCGAGCAGGATGACCTTGTTCAGCGCCGGATTGGCCGCCAAGAGCGCGTCCACGTCCGCCTGGATCTCCGCCGCCAGCGCGTCGAGCTGCGTGGGCGTCGGCACCCCGTCGAAGTCCTCCGGCAGGATGTCCACGTCGCCCGGCGAGGAGATCACGTCCAGCGTGGGCGTGACCGCCGAGACGATACCGAACAGCTCACCCGCCTTCTCGATCACCACCGAGCCGGTGATCGTGTTCGGCAAGGGATCGCCGCCGTCCGCCTCCACCAGGGGTGCGAGGTTCGCATCCGCCGCGAAGTCGAGATTGCCGGACAGATAGGGAAACAGCGCCCCCGGAAACCCGTCCAGCGGGTCACCCGCCACCAGATCGGCCACCACACCGGTGCCGAGGTCGAACTCGTGATTGCCGAACGCGATCGCCTCGAAGCCCAACTCGTTCTGGATCAGAATGTCGCCCCGGAACACCCCGCCGAACACGTCCGTCGAGGCATCGGCGAACACGCCGGGGATATAGGCGTCGCCGGAGGAGAGCGTCAGCGTCGCGTGCGCGCCCACATCTTCCTGGCGCAGCGCGTTCAGCACCGCCGAAAAGCGGGGCGCATCCTCGATCGCCGCGATCCCGCCCTCCTGGTCCGCCGTGTGCAGCAGTTGCAGCCTGAACGTGGTCTCGCTCACCATCGGGTCCCCCGCCTATCGTGGTTAACGGCGGGAGGTCGTTTGCCCTCGGGGCATGACAACATCATGATCAGACGAACAGAAAACACCGGGTGCGCCGCCGCCGCCCTTTCGCCCGGTTGACACCGCCCCGCCCGGCCTCTTGCTACCGCGCACACGGACCGCCAGCGGGAGGACGAGGCGATGGCGAACACCCGGACCGAAAGCGACACCTTCGGCCCCATCGAGGTGCCGGCCGACCGCTATTGGGGGGCGCAGACCCAGCGCTCGCTGCAGAACTTCGAAATCGGCACCGAGACCATGCCGAAGCCGCTCGTCCGCGCATTGGGCATCGTCAAGCTCGCAGCATCCCGGGTGAACCAGAAGCTCGGCGTCCTCTCCCACGAACTCGGCGCCGCCATGGAGCAGGCCGCCCAGGAAGTGGTGGACGGCAAGCTCGACGACCACTTCCCGCTCGTCGTCTGGCAGACCGGCTCCGGCACCCAATCGAACATGAACGCCAACGAGGTCATCTCCAATCGCGCCAACGAGATCCTCGGCCAGCCGCTCGGCACCAAAAAGCCGGTGCACCCCAACGACCACGTCAACATGGGGCAGTCGTCCAACGACACCTTCCCCACCGCCATGCACATCGCAGCCGCCGAGGAAGCGTCCAACCGCCTGATCCCCGCGCTGCAGCACCTCGAAGCCGCGCTGCGGGCCAAGGAGGAGGCGTTCGCGCCCATCATCAAGATCGGCCGCACCCACACCCAGGACGCCACCCCCCTCACCCTCGGCCAGGAGTTCTCGGGCTACCGCACCCAGATCACCTACGGCATCGAACGGGTGAAGCGGGCGCTGCCGGGCGTGCTCCAGCTCGCCCAGGGCGGCACCGCCGTCGGCACGGGCCTCAATGCCAAGGTCGGCTTCGCCGAAGCCTTCGCCGAGGAAGTGGCGCGCATCACGGGCCTGCCCTTCGTCACCGCCCCCAACAAGTTCGAAGCACTCGCCGCCCACGACGCCATGGTCGAACTCTCGGGCGTGCTCAACACGCTCGCCGCCTCCTACATGAAGATCGCCAACGACATCCGCTTTTTGGGCTCCGGCCCCCGCTGCGGCCTCGGCGAACTGAGCCTGCCGGAGAACGAGCCCGGCTCCTCCATCATGCCCGGCAAGGTCAACCCGACCCAGTGCGAGGCCATGACCATGCTGGCCTGCCAAGTCATCGGCAACCACGTCGCCGTCACCGTCGGCGGCTCCAACGGCCACTTCGAACTCAACGTCTTCAAACCCGTCATGGCCTACGGCGTGCTGCAGTCCACCCGCCTGCTCGCCGACGGGGCGCGCTCCTTCACCGACAACTGCGTCGTCGGCATCGAGGCCAACGAAGACCGCATCGCCAAACTCCTCCACGAAAGCCTGATGCTGGTGACCGCCCTCAACCCCAAGATCGGCTACGACAACGCCGCCAAGGTCGCCAAAAAAGCCCACGCCGAAGGCACGACCCTGAAAGAGGCAGCCCTCGCCCTCGGCCTCCTCACCGCCGAAGAATTCGACCAATGGGTCCGCCCCGAAAACATGCTCGGCCCGACGCCGTAAGGGGC
>JBMCMJ010000135.1:0-7068 GCA_048615135.1 Pseudomonadota bacterium | reverse complement strand
GCGATCAACTCGAAGGCCGGCACGTTGACCACGATCGCCTTGCCGGCGGTCGGCAAGGCCAAGGGGACGCCCAGGCGGTCCAGGTGGTCCTGGAATCCCTGCGGTGGCGGCGTTGCCGGCACGAACTCCGCATGGGGCCGGGCTGCGCAGGCCGCCAGCGCGAGGAGCGCGATGACGAGCAGCGTTCGCCAGGGTCGAAGGGCACTTTCGGGCATCGATTCCACCTTGCACCGATGACGGCGGCTCGGCTAGGCCGCAACGACCGTCGTCGCATCGGTCAGGCACGAGGGCCGGAGCCGTCATGAACCTCTTGTTCATCACCGCCGATCAGTGGCGCGCGGAGTGCATCGGCGCGCTCGGCCATCCCTGTCTGGTGACACCGACGCTCGACCGGCTGCTGGCCGAAGGGGTCGGTTTTCTCCGCCATCACGCGCAGGCGACGCCGTGCGGGCCGTCGCGGGCGAGCCTGCACACGGGCCTCTACGCGCTGAACCACCGCTCGATCACCAACGGCACGCCCCTGGATCGCCGGCACACGCATTTGGCGGCAGAACTGCGCAAGCTCGGCCGCACACCGGTGCTGTTCGGCTACACCGACACGAGCCTCGACCCGCGGGGGCTGCACCCCAACGATACGCGCCTGCGGACCTTTGAGGGCACCTTTGCCGAGTGGGAGGTCGCCCAGCCGCTCGGCGAGGACATGGCCGGCTGGCTCGCCTGGCTGGAGGAGCAGGGCTATGGCCGACTGCGGCTGGGCGACCTCTATGGCGGGCCGCTCGGGGCACCCCTGCGGGTGCGCCCGGAGCATTCGGAGACCGCCTTCCTGACGACGCGGTTTCTGGGCTGGCTGGCGCGCCAGGAGGCCCCCTGGACGGCGCACGTCTCGTTCATCCACCCGCACCCGCCGCTGGTCGCGGCGGAGCCTTTCCACCGCGCGGTGCATCCGGACGACGTGCCGGCGCCGCGCCGGCGGGCGACCCCGGACGAGGAAGGTGCTCTGCATCCGTGGCTCGCAGCACAACTGGCGATGCCCCTGCCGAGCGGCTGGTGGAACAAGCCCGATCCGCGCAACGACGACGCGATCCGCCTCGCGCGGGCGGTCTACTACGGGCTGATCATGCAGCTCGACGCCGAACTCGGGCGGATCGTCGCCGCCCTGGAGGCGCGCGGCGAACTCGACGACACCCTGATCGTCCTCACGGGCGATCACGGCGAAATGCTCGGCGATCACTGGCTGTGGGGCAAGACCGGGTTCTTCCGCCAAGCCTTTCACGTGCCGCTGATCGTGCGCGATCCGGCCCATCGAACCGCGGCCGGGCGGCGGGTCCGGGCCTTCAGCGAGCATGTCGACCTGCTGCCGACGATCCTCGAACGGCTCGGCGGCGAGGTGCCGCTGCAGTGCGACGGCCGGAGCCTCGTCCCTTGGCTGGCGGGGCAAACGCCCGAGGGTTGGCGGCGGGCGACGCACTACGAGCACGACTTCCGCGACGTGGAGACAAGCGAATTCGAGCGGGCGCTCGACCTCCGCGGCAACCGCTGCCAATTGGCGGTCCACCATAGCGACGGCTTCGCCTACGTGCATTTCAACGGTCTCGCTCCGCTGGCCTTCGACCTCGCGGCGGATCCGGATCAGTTCGTCGATGTGGCGGGCGATCCGGCCCGGGCGGTGGAGGTGCTGGCCGCGGCGCAGGCCATGCTCGACTGGCGGATGGATGCCGCCGAGCGCCGGTTGACCGGGGCCAAGCTGACCGCGCAGGGCGTGATCGGCCGCTACGAATGAGGATCGAGCGAGACCGCTCGTCATCGTTCTGTCAAAGAACCGCCGTAGCACCTGCGTTGGGTTACACCCGAAAGCTTGGATAGGGCCACGTGCCGGACGTCGTTGTTCGCGGACTGACGCGCCGTTTCGCCGACCACGTGGCGGTGGACGGGATCGACCTGCACGTGCGCGCCGGGCGGTTCTGCGTGCTGCTCGGCCCATCCGGTTGCGGCAAGTCGACCACGCTCCGGCTGATCGCCGGGCTGGATCACGTGACGGCCGGCAGCATCCGGATCGGCGACGACGACGTCACCGGCCGCCCCCCGGCGGCGCGCGGCCTTTCGATGGTGTTCCAGAACTACGCGCTGTTTCCGCATCTCTCGGTGGCCGAAAACATCGTCTTCGGCCTGAAGGTGCGGCGTGTGGCGGCTACCGAGCGCCGCCTGCGGCTGGCGCGCGCGGCCGAGTTGCTGGGGCTTACGGCGCTCCTCCACCGCAAACCCTCGCAGCTTTCCGGGGGCCAGCAGCAACGGGTGGCGCTCGCCCGGGCGATCGTTGCCGAGAGCCGCGTCTGCCTGATGGACGAGCCCCTCTCCAACCTCGACGCCAAGCTGCGGGCCGAGATGCGGGTCGAGATCCGTGCGCTGCAGCAGCGCCTCGGCATGACCATGATCTACGTCACCCACGACCAGGCCGAGGCGCTGAGCATGGCCGACCAGGTGGTGCTGATGCGCGACGGGCGGATCGAACAGGACGCGACGCCGGCCGAACTCTACCGCCGGCCCGCCACTTCCTTCGCCGCGAGCTTCGTCGGCACGCCGCCCATGAACCTCGTGCCGCTCGTGCCCGGCGGCGGCGGGCTGGTGGTAGAGGGAACCGACGGCCCGGTCCTGCCGACCGTAGCGGACGGCCCGGTCGTCCTCGGCCTCCGCCCCGAGGCGCTGCGCGTCGCCGAACAGGGGCTGCCGGTCACCGTCGAGGGGCTCGACTACCAGGGCGCCGACACCGTGCTCGCCTGCCGCCTCGGCACCGCCCCCCTCCTCGCCCGCGTTCCCGGCCTTTCGCCGGTCGCCCTCGGCGCCCGACTGCACCTCGCGGTCGAGCCGTCGGACCTCGCCTTTTTCCGCCCGGACGGAGCGCGGATCGAACCCGCCGCCGGCCGGCCGATCGACCACGACCTCAGCCAAGCCCTTGGAGGACGACCCTGATGTTCCGTGCCGCCATGCTCGGGGGAGCCTGCGCGCTCGCCCTCTCGCTCCCGACCGGTGCCGCCCGCGCCGAGATCGAGCTGACCCTCAACTTCCCGGTCGCCGTCGGCGGCCCGATCACGGCGATCATCGACGAGTACGCCCGGCAATACAGCGAACAGACCGACGGCGTGACCGTCACCGCCATCTACACCGGCAGCTACCAGGACACGATCACCCGCACGATCACCCAGTTCCGCGGCGGCACCGCCCCCGATATGGCGGTGCTGCTCTCGGTCGACACCTTCACCCTCTACGACGAGGACATGATCGTGCCGGTCTCCGAGCTGGCGACGACGCCCGAGGAACAGGCGTGGCTGGAAAGCTTCTATCCGGCCTTCCTCGAGAACGGCTTCATCGACGGCATGTTCTGGGGCGTGCCCTTCCAGCGCTCGACGCCGGTCCTCTACTGGAACAAGGAGGCCTTCGCCGCCGCCGGGCTCGACCCGGAGGTGCCCCCTGCCACCTGGGAGGAGCAGGTCACCTTCGCCGAGCAGCTGACGGTGCGCGACGATGCCGGCAACGTCACCCAATACGGCATCCAGATCCCCACCTCGGGCTTTCCCTATTGGCTGTTCCAGGGGCTCACCACCCAAAACGACGTCATCTTGATGAACAGTGACGGCAACGAGGTGAACTTCGACGATCCGCGCGTCGTCGAGGCGCTCGACTACCTCATCTCGCTCAGCCAGGAGCACGAGGTGATGGCGCCGGGCATCATCGAATGGGGGACCACGCCGCAGGACTTCTTCCAGGGCCGGACGGCGATGATGTGGACCACCACCGGCAACCTGACCAACGTGCGCAACAACGCGCCCTTCGACTTCGGCGTGGCGATGCTGCCGGCCAATGTCCGGCGCGGCGCGCCGACCGGCGGCGGCAACCTCTTCATCCTGCGCTCGACGCCCGAGCGCGAGCAAGCAGCCCTCGACTTCATCCGCTGGCTGACCACGCCCGAGATGCAGGCCGACTGGAGCATCAAAACCGGCTACGTCGCGACCTCGCCCGCGGCCTTCGAGACCGAGGCCATGGAAGCCTATGTCGCCGACTTCCCGCCGGCCGCCGTCGCCCGCGATCAGCTGGAGTTCGCCGTCGCCGAACTCTCCACCCACGAAAACCAGCGCGTCACCAAGGTCCTCAACGACGCCCTGCAGGCGGCGCTGACCGGCGAAGCCGCCCCGGCCGACGCGCTCGCCGAGGCCCAGGAGGAGGCGATGCGCATCCTGGCGCCGTATCGTTGAACGGGGAGAGAAGAAAGACGGGGGGATTTGATGATCCCCCCGCGCCCCCCTTGAACTCGAGTGGCGACGGCCTTGGCCGTCGCCCGGGGGTCCAGGGGGCCAAAAGCCCCCTGGCGCTTTTTCTCTTTCTCTGGGCCTGATCGATGCAGCTCGATCGCGGCATCCTCGCGCAGGTCTACGCTTGGCTCCTCGTGCTGCCGGCGGTTCTGCTGCTCGTCCTCTTTACGCACTATCCGACCATCGCCACGCTCATCGACAGTTTCTATTCGACGCCGCGCGGCCGGCGGCCGCAGGTGTTCGTCGGGCTCGATCAGTATCAGCGGATGTTCTTCGACGATCCTGTGTTCATGCAGGTGTTGTGGAACAACTTTCTCTACGCCTTGGTGACCATTCCGCTGTCGATCGGCATTGCGTTGGTCATGGCGCTCTGGATGAACGAGCGGCTGGCCGGGCGGCCGTTCCTGCGCATGGCCTATTTCACCCCGACCGTGCTGCCGATGGTGGCGGCGGCCAATATCTGGCTGTTCTTCTACACGCCCGGCTTCGGCCTGCTGAACCAGATCCTTAGCCTGTTCGGCGTCGGCGACGTCAACTTCCTGGGCAGCCGCGAGACCGTTTTGTGGAGCGTGATGGCCGTCACGGTGTGGAAGGAGGCGGGCTTCTTCATGATCTTCTATTTGGCGGCGTTGCAGTCGATCCCGCCGAGCCTGAAGGAGGCGGCCAAGCTGGAGGGCGCTTCCGAGTGGTACTACGTGCGGCGGGTGGTGCTGCCGTTGTTGGCGCCGACCACGCTGTTCGTGCTGGTCAACGCCGTGATCGGCGCCTTTCGGGTGGTTGACCACATCGTGGCGATGACCGGCGGCGGGCCCAACAACGCCTCCTCGCTCCTGCTCTTCTACATCTACGAGACCGGCTTTCGCTTCTGGGACACGGGCTATGCGGCAGCGCTCACGGTCGTGCTGCTCACCATCCTGGTCACCGTGTCGGTTCTGCAGGTGACCGTCCTCGACCGGCGGATCCACTACCGATGAGCGGGGCGGCGGCGTCCGTCATCGTCGGCTCGGAGACGGGCTTCGACCGCGTGCTGTTGACCGTTGGTGCGTGGCTTTTGGCCCTGGTCTGGATTTTGCCGCTCGCCTTTGCCGTCTGGGCGGCGTTCCACCCGCCGCTCTACGCCGCGCGCTTCGAGCTGACCGCACCCTTGACCCTCGACAACTTCGTCCGGGCGATGGAGGCAGCCCCCTTCGCCCGCTACATGTTCAACACGTTCCTGTTGGTGACGCTGACGCTGGCCGGGCAATTGGTGCTCTGCACGCTGGCCGCCTATGCCTTTGCCCGGCTGGAGTTCCGCGGCCGCGAGGTGCTGTTTTTTCTCGTGCTTGTCCAGTTGATGATCACGCCGGACGTGCTCTTGGTGGAAAACTACGCGATCGTCAGCCGCATGGGCATTCTCGATACCATCCTGGCGATCGGCCTCCCCTACATGGCGTCGGCCTTCGGCATTTTTCTGTTGCGGCAGACCTTCAAGAGCGTGCCGAAGGAGTTGGACGACGCGGCGCGGCTGGAGGGCTGCTCGACCCTCGGCATTCTCTGGCGGGTCTACGTGCCGCTGGCCCGGCCGATGTACGTGGCCTACGGCCTCGTCTCGGTCAGCTTCCACTGGAACAACTTCCTCTGGCCACTGATCGTCACCAGTTCGGTCGAGTCCCGCCCGGTGACGGTCGGCCTGCAGGTGTTCGCCTCGGTCGACCAGGGCATCGACTGGTCGGTCATCTCCGCCGCCACCCTGGTCACCTCCGCCCCCCTCCTGATCGGCTTCCTCCTCTTCCAGCGCCAATTCGTACAAAGCTTCATGCGCGCCGGCATCAAATAACGGGGCTGTCACCCACCTCCCCAAGTTCCGACGGCAACGCCGTCGGCCGGGGGGTGCCGGGGGGCCAAAAGCCCCCCGATCTTCCTTCCCTTCTACGGCCCTTCTACGGCGTCATGAGCCGGAGGCCCGGCAGGGCGGCGAAGTCGTCGGGGTTCAGGGTCAAGAGGGCGTAGCCGCGTTCGATCGCCTGGGCAGCGATCCAGAGGTCGTTGTAGCGGGGTCGTGGCGAGCGGCCCGCGCGTTTGACCGCGGCGGCGAGGATGCCGAACGCGGCGGCGGTGTGCGCCGAGACGGGGAGGACCGGGCGCGTTTCGACCTGCCGCAGAAAGGCGGCGCGGGCTGCTCGGGCGACCGGGTCGACGCAGGCTTCGACGCCGAAGGCGAGTTCGCCGAGGGAGATGGCGGAGACGAAGACGGGGGCGTCGCCGGTTCGCTGGATGACGGTTTCTCGCGTGAGGCTGCCGTCGGCGATGGCGACCCAGATGCAACTGTCGAGGATCACGCCCACGGATCGCGCACGGCCTCGTCGAAGTCGCTGGTGCGGCTGTCGCGAAGCCAGTCTCGGCCCTGGTTGCCGGTCAGCACCGGCGCGAGGCCGGCGAACGCCTGTGCCGCGGTCATGGTCCGGTCGGGTGCGGTGAGTTGGGCGATGACCACCCGATTGCGTTCGATGGCCACGGTTTCGCCGCCGCGGGCGATGCCGTCGAGGATCTCGCGTGTGCGCCGGGCGAGTTCGGTAGCGCTGATCGTGTGCATGGGGAAGACCTCGCAGAATGCGTACCGATACGTAAGCTGCGGCAACCCGACTGTCCAGCGTGCTTCACCCCAGCGCCGGGATGGCCGAGGCGGGTCCGATTTCCTTCGCCTGCCCCACTCAGGCCCCGGTGCTGGCCTCGATCAGGTCGCGGGTGTAGGCCTCTTTGGCCGTGCCCTGGCGGAGGGTGGCGA
>JBMCMJ010000134.1:0-7098 GCA_048615135.1 Pseudomonadota bacterium | reverse complement strand
GCCCGCGACAGATCGGCATAGGTGCCGGTGCTGCCGAGCAGGCCGATGCCGCCGACCCCGCCGGCCACGAGCCGCGCCAGCAGCCGGCCCAGGCGCTCGGTGTCGACCCGGCCGGCCGCGTCGGCCGGCGTGAGGGGGCCGGCGGGAGGGGCCGGCGGGAGGGGATAGGCCAAGAGGGCGCCAAAGAGGTCGTGCGCCTTGCCGTGCATCGTTCGGGTCCGCCCGGGAAATCGCCACCGCGCCCGTGAGGTGCGCCGTCGGCCGTCGATGCGCGCGTCGTTGCCCGCTGGCAACGCCGTGCGTCAGAAGCGGCGGTCGATCGAGTAGAGTTCCTCGGGCCGGATCACGAGGTCGATCAGGAGCTTGATCGCCACCGCGAGGATCAAGAGGGCGAGAAGGATACGGATCTGGTCGCCGCGCAGGAGGGCGCCGATGCGCGAGCCCCACTGGGCGCCGATCACCCCGCCGACGATCAAAAGGGCCGCCAGAATGATGTCGACCGTGCCGTTGTTGACCGCGTGCAGGTAGGTCGTGAGCGCGGTGACGAAGGTGATCTGGAACAGCGAGGTGCCGATGACCACGGCGGTCGGCATGCCGATCAGGTAGATCATCGCCGGGACCATGACGAAGCCGCCGCCGACGCCCATCATCGCCGCCAGAAGGCCGATGACGAAGCCGACGGCGATCGGCACCAGCGCGCTGATATAGAGTTGCGAGCGCGGAAAGCGCATCTTCAGCGGCAGATAGCGCATCCAGCTCTGCCGCTTGCGGGCCTTGCCGGGAGGGCCGCCCGCGCGCCGCCGCCACCAGGTGATGATGCTCTCGACCAGCATCAGGCCGCCGACGATGCCGAGCAGCAGGACGTAGAGCACCGAGACCAAAAGATCGGTCTGGCCGAGCGCCTTGAAGATGCCGAACAGCCAGACGCCGAGGGCGGAGCCGGCGGCACCGCCGATGGTGAGCACCCAGCCCATGCGGAAGTCGACCGTCTGGCGGCGCATGTGGGCGAGCACGCCCGACACCGAGGAGGCCAGGATCTGGCTTGCCTGGGTGCCGACGGCGACGGCGGCCGGGATGCCGATGAACAGCAGCAGCGGCGTCATGAGAAAGCCGCCGCCCACCCCGAAGATGCCGGACAGAAAGCCGACACCCGCACCCAGGCCGAGCACGACCAGGGCGTTCACCGACATCTCGGCGATCGGCAGATAGAGGTCCATGGTCCGGGTTGACCCCCCGCGAGACGCGCCGACATTCCCGCCATCACGCAGTCTGTCAAGCAAAGGCGAAGGTTATCGAACCGATGTCCCCCCGGCCACGCCATCGCTGGCGTCGGCTCTGGCTCCTTCCTCCCCTCGTGATCGGTGCGGCGATCCTCGTCTGGCAGATGCAGGCCGAGCGCGGCCCGGCCGTGCCGCCGGTCGTCGAGCGGGCCACCGCCGTGCGGGTGGTGGTCGCCGAGCGTCGTACCGTCACGCCCCGTGCGGTCGGCTACGGCCTCGTCGAGCCGGCGCGGACCTTCACCGCCACTGCCGAGACCGGGGGCCGGATCGTGGCGCGGCATCCCGACCTGGAGCGGGGCCGGGTCCTGGCCGAAGGGACCGAGATCGTCCGCATCGACGACGCCGACCTCGTGCTCGCCCGGGCGCGCAACGAGGCGGAAATGGCCCGGCTCGACGCCGAGATGCGGCGGATCGAGGTGCGGCGGGACAACCTCGCGCGCTCGCTCGAGCTGGAGCGGCGGGCGCTGCGGCTCGCCGAGGTCGAACTCGAGCGCCAGCAGGACCTTTTGCGCCGCGGCAGCACCAGCCGCGCGGTCGTCGATCAGGCCGAGACGGACTACCTCAACCGCCTGGACCGGTTGCAGGACATCGAGGCGAGCCTCGCCGAGATCGAGCCCGAGCTGGCGGTGCGCGAGGCCGAGCGGCGGGTGCGCGAGGCGGAACTGGCGCAGGTGGAACTGGACCTGGAGCGGACCCGCCTCGTGCTGCCGTTCGATGCGCGGGTGGGCGAGGTGAGCGTCGAGGCCGGGCAATACGTCGCCCGGGGCCAGACCGTCGCCGAACTGGACGCGATCGACCACGCCCAGGTGGACGCGCAGTTCACCCTGTCGCAGCTGCGGCCGCTGGTCCGCACCGACCCCGACCTCGGCCCGTTCGACGTGGCCGCCCTGCAGCGGCTGCCGGACCTCGTCGGCCTTACCGCCACCGTGCGGCTGCGCGAGCGGGACCTCGACATCACCTGGCCCGCCACCTTCGACCGGCCGAGCGACCGGGTCGATCCCGAGACGCGCACGCTGGGGCTGATCGTCCGGGTCGACGATCCCTATGGTCAGGTGCGGCCGGGCACCCGCCCGCCCTTGACCCGCAACATGCACGTCGAGGTGATCCTGGAAGGCCGGCCGCAGACCGGCCGGCTGGTGGTGCCCGCGGAGGCGGTGCGCCACGCCGAGACAGGCACCAGCGTCTATCTCGTCGGTGACGACGACCGGCTCATGATCCGGCCGGTCGAGGTCGAGGCCCTGGTCGGCGAGCTCGCCCTGCTCGGCGCCGGGCTGGAGGCGGGGGCGCGGGTGGTGGTCGGACCGCTCGCCCCGGCGATCGCCGGCATGAAGCTCCAGCCCGAGACCGTGCCCTTCGCCGGCAGCGCCCAGCTGAGCGAGGTTCGTCCGTGATCGCGCTGTTCGCGCGCCATCCGACCGCCGCCAACCTGCTCATGGTCTCGATGATGGCGGTGGGGCTGATCGCGCTGCCGCAGCTCCAGCGCAGCACCTTTCCCGACTTCGAGACCGACCGGGTGCAGGTCAGCGTGGTCTATGCCGGCGCCTCGGCGGAAGAGGGCGAGGAGGCCATCTGCCTGCCGATCGAGGAGGCGCTGGAGGGCCTGCAGGACCTGGACGAGCTGCGCTGCTCGGCGCGCGAGGGTCTGGTCACCGCCACGCTCGACATGCGCGACGCGGGCGACCTGCAGCGCTTTTTGGCCGACGTGCGCACCGAGATCGACGCGATCGACCGCTTTCCCGACCTCGCCGAGCGGCCGATCGTGCGCGCCCTCGACATCACCGACCGGGTGGTGTCCCTCGCCCTCACCGGGCCGATGGGCGAGCGCGACCTGCGGCGCTTCGCCGAGGGGGTCAAGGACCGGCTGATGCGCGCCACCTCGGTCGCGAAGGTCGACATCGAGGGCTTCGCCGACCCGGAGATCCGCATCGCGCTGGATGCCGCGAGCCTGCACCGCTTCGGGCTGGACCTCGCCCAGGTGGCCGATCTCGTGGCGCGGCAGAGCCTCGATCTGCCGGCCGGCACGCTCGAGACCCGCGGCCGCGACATCCTGGTCCGGCTCGCCGACAAGCGGCGCGACCCGGCGGCCCTCGCCGATCTCGTCATCGTCGGCGGCGAGCGGGGCGGCGAGGTGCGGCTGGGCGACATCGCCACCATCACCGAGACCTACGACGACGCGGCCGTGCGCATCGAACTCGACGGCGAGCGCGCCGCCCTGCTGGTCATCCAGAAAACCGACGATCAGGACACCCTCGACGTGATGGCCGAGGTCCGCCGCTTCGTCGAAGCGGAGGCCGGGGCCGCCCCGCCGGACGTGCGGTTCGTCTTCACCCGCGACAGCGCCTCGATCGTCCAGTCGCGGGTGGATCTCCTGGTCAGCAACGGCCTGTTGGGCCTCGTGCTGGTGTTCGGCGTGATGTGGGCGTTCTTTTCGTTCCGCTTCGCCTTCTGGGTGGCGATGGCGCTGCCCGCCTCGTTCCTCGGCACGGCGGCGGTGATGGTGTTGTTCGGCTACTCGATCAACATGATCACGATGGTCGGCCTGTTGATCGCCATCGGCGTGATCATGGACGACAGCATCGTCATCGCCGAGAACATCGCCGCCAAAATCCAGGCCGGGCTCCCGCCGCGCGAGGCGGCCGTCGAGGGGGCGCTGCAGGTCGTGCCCAGCGTGGTCTCGTCGTTCCTCACCTCGATCTGCGTGTTCGTCCCGCTCGCCTTCCTCGACGGCAATATCGGCAAGGTGATGGTGGCGGTGCCGACCATCTTGATCATCACCCTGACGTTCAGCCTGATCGAGGCGTTCTTGGTGCTGCCGCACCACATCGCGGGCTCGCTCGCCGACGAGCGGCCGGGGCTGGTGCAGCGCTGGGTGCGCCGCGGCTTCGAGGGTTTTCGCGAGCACGGGCTCGGGCGGATCATCGACGTCGCGGTGCGCTGGCGCTACCTCGTGCTCGGCACGATCCTGGGCCTGTTCCTCGCGACCCTCTCGCTCGTGATCGGCGGACAGGTCGGCTTTCGCGCCTTTCCGAGCCTGGAGGGCGACACGGTCGAGGCGCGGCTCGCGCTGCCGCAGGGCGCGACCCTCGCCGACACGCACGCCGCCCTCGACCGGATCCTGGACGGCCTGCGCGTCGTCGACGAGGACCTGACGGAAAGCCACCCCGAAGGGCGCTCCCTCCTGCGGGCGGTGTTCGTGCGCACCAACCAGAACGCGGACGTGGGCGAAAGCGGGGCGCACCTCGCCACGGTCACGGCCGATCTGATCCCGAACGACGAGCGGCACGTCAGCGTGCCGCACCTGCTCGCCCGCTGGCGCGAGGCGACCGGGGTGGTGCCCGGGGCCTCCACCGTCGCCTTCAAGGAGCCGATCATCGGGCCGGGCGGGCGGGCGCTGGAAATCCGGCTCTACGGCGACGACCTGGACCGGCTGCAGGGGGCCGCCGATGCGCTGCAGGCGTGGTTCGCCCGGTTCGACGGCGTGTCGGACCTGTTGCACGACCTGCGCCCCGGCAAGCCCGAGATCCGGCTGCGGCTGCGCGAGGGGGCGCGCGCGCTGGGGCTGGATGCGCGGGCGGTGGCGACCCAGGTGCGCGCCGCCGTGACCGGCAACACGGCGGTCGAGTTGCAGGTCGGCCGCGAGACGGTGGACGTCAACGTCCGCCTGCGCGGGGCCGACGTCGCGGCACTGGGTGATCTGGACGTGCTGCCGATCGCCCTGCCGAGCGGGGCGGTGGTGCCGCTGTCCGCCATCGCCGAGTTCTCGTGGGGCACCGGCCTTGCCCAGATCAACCGGGTCGACGGCGAGCGGGTGGCGACGCTGACGGGCGAGGTCGACCGCGGCCTCGTCAACGTCAACCAGCTGCTCGACGGGCCGCTCCGAGACTTTCTGCCGGAATTGAAGGCCGAGTTTCCGGGCGTGACCATCGGCCTCGAGGGCGAGCGGGCGGAGCAGGCGGAGACCGGGCAGAGCATCCGCCGCGCCTTCGCGCTCGGCCTGCTCGCCATGTTCATCCTGTTGAGCTTCCAGTTCAAAAGCTACGTCGAGCCGATCGTCGTGCTGCTCGCCATTCCGCTCGCGGCGATCGGCTCGATCCTCGGCCATCTGGCGCTCGGCTTCGACCTGACCATGCCCAGCATGGTCGGCATGGCCGCTCTCGCCGGCATCGTCGTCAACGATTCCATCCTTTTGGTGAACTTCGTCAAGCTGCGGGCACGCGAACTGGGCGACGTGGTCGAGGCCGCCAAGCAGGCGAGCCGCGACCGTTTCCGCGCGGTGGTGCTGACCTCGCTCACGACCATCGCGGGCGTCACGCCGATGCTGTTCGAGACGAGCCTGCAGGCGCAGGTGCTCACCCCGCTCGTGACCTCGATCGCCTTCGGCCTCTTGGCTTCGACCGTGCTCGTGCTGGTGGTCATCCCGTGCGCCTATGCCGTCCTGCACGACCTCGGCGTCACCAGCCTCGCGCGCGAGGAGCGGCGGGGCGAGCGGGCCGCGCAGCCGGCGGAATGAGGGCCGAGCCTTGCCATGGCGGGCGGTTCGTGGCCTCTAGCGCGCACGTTCGACTTGACCGAGGTTCTTCGATGTCGCTTCGCCATTGGCTCGCCGGCTGCGCGTTCGCGCTGGCCCTGGCCCTCACCGCCGCTCCGGCCGCCGCGAACGAGCTGGAGGACCGGCTCTACCTGGAGCTGGAGACGGGCCGCGTCGTCATCCAGCTGCGCCCGGACGTGGCGCCCAACCACGTGGCGCGGATCAAGGAACTGGCCCGCGAGGGGTTCTACGACGGGATCGTGTTCCACCGGGTGATCCCGGGCTTCATGGCGCAGACGGGCGATCCGACCGGCACCGGACGCGGCGGCTCCGACCGGCCGGACCTCGATGCCGAGTTCAGCCACGTGCCGTTCGAGCGCGGCGCGATCGGCATGGCCCGCACGAGCGATCCGGACAGCGCCAACAGCCAGTTCTTCATCATGTTCGCCGCCGCCCCGCACCTGAACGGCCAGTACACCGTCTGGGGCCGGGTGATCGAGGGCATGGAGCACGTCGACCGGATCGCGCCGGGCGAGCCGCCGCGCAACCCGGACCGCATCGTCAGCCTGCGCGTCGCCGCCGACGTCCAGTAGTCGATCAGAGGAGAGAGCGTTTGAGTGTTGATCTGGAGAACACCCTGTATCTGGAGCTCGCAAGCGGCCGCGTGGTCATCAAGCTCCTGCCCGACGTGGCGCCCAAGCACGTCGCCCGGGTGAAGGAGCTGACCCGCGAGGGCTTCTACGACGGCGTCGTCTTTCATCGGGTGATCCCCGGCTTCATGGCGCAGACCGGCGATCCGACCGGCACCGGCACCGGCGGCTCCGACAAGCCGGACCTCAAGGCCGAGTTCTCGAAGATGCCCTTCGAGCGCGGCACCGTGGGCGCGGCGCGGACGATGAACCCGAACTCGGCGAACAGCCAGTTCTTCATCTGCTTCAAGGCCGCGCCCCACCTCAACCGGCAGTACACGGTCTGGGGGCAGGTGACCAAGGGCATGGACCTCGTCGACGGCATCACGCCCGGCGAACCGCCGGCCACGCCCGACAAGATCGTGAGCCTCAAGGTCGCGGCCGACGTCGAAGGGTGAAGGCGGGGGGACTTGATCGTCCCCCCGCGCCCCCAGGCGATGGCGTTGCCATCGCCACTTGGAGGGCTCGGGACAGCGCTGCCGGCGCCACGAAAGTGCTGACGGCCTTGGCCGTCAGCCGGGGGCGAGGGGGCCAAAAGCCCCCTCATCCTTTCCTTGCTTTCCCTGACTGTTCTCCTCTTCCGCACTCGCCGGCAGGTCGA
>JBMCMJ010000133.1:0-7109 GCA_048615135.1 Pseudomonadota bacterium | reverse complement strand
AGGCGCAGCCCCGCCAGCATCAGGGCGCCCACGGCACCCACCGCCGCCGCCTCGGTCGGTGTGGCGATGCCGCCCAGGATCGAGCCGAGCACGGCGACGATCAGGACGATCGGCGGCACCAGCACCGCGAGCAAGCGGATGATGTCCACCTTCGCGGTGTAGGGCATCGGCGGGGCGAGGCGCGGCCGCCATGCCGCCACCAGCAGGATGAAGGCGACGTAGAGCACCACCAGGACGAAGCCCGGCACGAGGGCCGCGGCGAACACCTGGCCGACGCTGATCGTGCGGATCGAGAACAGGCCCTGGGCGTATTGCGCCTGCTGGAAGGCGGTCGACATCACCTCGGCCAGGATGATCAGCATGGTCGAGGGCGGGATGATCTGGCCGAGCGTGCCGGCGGTGCAGACCGAGCCGGCAGCCAGCCCCTTGGCGTAGCCGTGGCGGAGCATGGTCGGCAGGGCGATCATCGCCATGGTGACGACGGTGGCGCCGACGATGCCGGTGGACGCGGCGAGGAGCGCGCCCACCAGCATGACCGAGACGGCGAGCCCGCCCGGCCGGCCACCGAACAGATGGCCCATCTCCTCCAGCAGTTCCTCGGCGATCCGCGAGCGCTCCAGCACCACCCCCATGAACACGAACAGCGGGATCGCCAGCAGCACGTCGTTGGTCATGATGCCGAAGGTGCGCTGCGCCAACGCGCCGAGCAGGACGAGATCGAAGGCGTCGAGCGCCACGCCGATGCCGGCGAACAGGACGGCGAGGCCGGCGAGGGTGAAGGTCACCGGATAGCCCAGCAGCAACAGGCCGCAGAGCGCCAGGAACAGGAGCAGGTCGAGGTTCTGGGCGATCAATCGGGGGCTCGCAGACGATCCAGGCTCTTCAGCGCGAGGCTCGTGCCCTGGAGGAACAGCAGGATGGCGAACAGCGGCACGAGCGTCTTCAAGAGGAACGAGGCGGGGATGCCGCCGACCGAGATCGGCCCCTCCAGGATCGTCCACGACCGCCAAGTGAAGCGCCAGCTGAAGGCGACGATGACGACGCAGGCGGGCAGGAGGAACACGAGCGTGCCGATCAGGTCGATCCAGGCCCGGCCGCGCGGCCCGAGGCGGGAATAGAACACGTCGACCCGGACGTGCTCGTCGACCAAGAGCGTGTAGCCGGCCGCCAGCATGAACAGCGCCGCGTGCAGGTAGAGCACCAATTCCTGCGCCCAGATGAAGCTCGTGCCGAACACGTAGCGCAACACCACCACGGCGAACTGCACCAGCACCATGAACAGCACGAGCCAGCGGGCACCGAGCCCGACGATGCGGTTGAGCCCATCGAGGCGTTCGGCGACGGCGTAAAGGCGGCCGGGGGCGACCGCGGCCGCCCCCGTTTCGGGGTGCGTGCTCACTCGGGGTAGGCGTAGTCCATCGCCCGGGCATTCAGGTGCCCGCCATCGGCGTAGACCATGTAGGTCTTCAGCGAGTTGCGATAGGCGAGGAAGCTCTCGACGATGCGCCGCACCAACTCGTCACCGTCCTCGCGCAACTCGGCCATCACCTCGCCGGCGGCGTTGCCCATGGCGATGATCACCTCGTCGGGCAGTTTGCGCACCATGACCCCCTCGCCCTCGACGAGTTGCGCCAGCGCCTGCGCGTGCTTGGTCGTATATTCGGTGAGGACCGGGTTGTAGAGGCTTTCGCAGGCGAACTGCACGGCCTGCTTGAGATCGTCGGGCAGCGCGTCGAAGGCGGCCATGTTGATGCCGCATTCTTCGGCCGAGGACGGCTCGCCGACGCCCGGCCAGTAGTAATTCTTGGCGATCTGCTGGAAGCCGAGAGCGCTGTCGCTCCAGGGGCCGATAAACTCGCCGGCATCGATGGTGCCGCTCTGCAGCGCCTGGAACATGGCGGCCCCGCTCATCGCCTGCACGGCCATGCCGAGCCGGGCGCACATCTCCGAGGCGAGGCCCGTGGTGCGGAAGCGCAGCCCCTGGAGATCGTCGACGGAGGTGATCTCGCTCCTGAACCAGCCCGCCCATTGCGGCCCGGAATTGCCGCAGAGGAACGGCTTGATGCCGAAACGGGCGTAGATCTCGTCGTAGAGCGCTTGACCGCCGCCGTGCATCAGCCAGCCGATCTGCTCGTCCGCCCTGAGGCCGAAGGGCTGCGAGCCGAACAGGAGAATGCCCTTGGACTTCGAGCCCCAATAGGCCGGCACCGCGTGGTAGAGCTCGGCCGTGCCCTCGGCGACGGCGTCGAACACCCCGTTGCCCGGCACGATTTCGCCGGCGGCGAACAGTTCCACCTCGATGCGCCCACCCGACAAGGCCGTGATCCGGTCGGCCAGCATCTGCGCCGCCACGCCCGGCCCCGGCAGGTTCTTCGGCCACGCGGTGACCATCCGCCAGCGCAGCGTCCCCTGGGAAAGAGCGGGCTTGGGAAAGCTCGCGGCGGCGGCAGCACCGGCGCTGGCGGCCAGAACGGCACGACGTTTCATGGACGGCGTCCTCCTTGGTACGCAACGAGGGTTCGTTTCACCGCCGGGCATCGCCGTCCCCGCGCGCGCCGGCAAGCCCGCCAAAAGACGACCCGTGTCGGGTTTTGGCCTTGTCGCTCGTTTTGGCGCCGCGTACGAGCCGGCATCTCATCCAGCAGTGGCGTTCGCCGCCCTGCCCCGTAGCTCGGGCGAAGGAACGTCATGCGCAAGCGGATCACCCGGGAACTCGGCATCCACAGAGCCAAGTTGCCCTTTTTTCGCGACGTGGAGCCTGCCCGGACAACCGATCATCCGGATTCGGCCGCCGTCGCGCGCCGCTACCGGCTGCACGTCGCGACCCTGGCGCTGGTGCGCGCCGCGCGTCGGGTCAAGCACCTGCACACCGATGCCTACGTGCTCTCCTACCCGAAATGCGGGCGTACCTGGCTACGGTTGATGCTGGGCCACACCTTCCGCACGCATTTCGGCCTCGACGACGTGCCGTTGCTCGAGACCAAGACCTTCGCCAAGCGGCAGCCCGGCATTCCGCGGCTGCAATTCACCCACGACGACGATCCCTTCCTGCGCCCCGTCGACCGCCTGCAGCAAGACAAGCGCCGCTACCGCGACCGCTCGGTGATCTTTCTCGTCCGTGATCCGCGCGACGTGGTCGTCTCGTTCTATTTTCAGATGCTGAAGCGCGATCGCATCATCGAGGGCAGCCTCGGCGAATTCGTCTTCGCCGAGCGCGGCGGGCTGCCGAGCATCATCGCCTTCTACAACATCTGGGCGCGCAACATGAACGTGCCGCGCGCCTTCTTGCTGCTCCGCTACGAGGACATGCACGCCCGGCCAGCGGCCGAACTCCGCCGTGTCGTCGATTTTCTCGGGCTCGCTGGGATCGACGACGCGGTCCTTGCCGAGACCGCCCGCTTCGCCTCGTTCGACGCGATGCAACGGATGGAACGCGAGGGAACGGCCGGCTCGTTTCGCCTGACGCCCGGCGACCCGAACGACATCGAATCGTTCAAGGTGCGCCGTGGCGTGGTCGGCGGCTACCTGGACTATCTCTCGGCCGCAGAGATCGCCCGCGCGGAGGCCCTGCTCGCCGACCACCTCGACCCGGTCTACGGCTATGGTTGGTCCCCGATGAAGGCGGCGGCCGGGTGAGCACCGACCGCTCGATCATGCAGCGGCTCTGGCACCGCCTGTGTCCGCGTCCGGCAGCGCCGCGCCTCGCGCCCGCGGCCTGGGCCTTCCTCCTCGTCGTCGCCGCTCTGCTGCTGGCCCCGGGGGTGGCGACGATCCCGCCCATGGATCGCGACGAATCGCGCTATGCCCAGGCGTCGCGGCAAATGCTCGAGACGGGCGACCTCGTCGACATCCGCTTCCAGGAGGACGCGCGCCACGTCAAGCCGGCCGGCACCTACTGGCTGCAGGCGTCGAGTGCCGCGCTGTTCGGCGGGGCGGAAGCGCCGATCGGCGCCTACCGGCTGCCCTCGCTGCTGGCGGCGATCGGCGCGGTCCTGCTGACCGCGTGGTTCGGTGCCCGCACCTTCGGTGCCGCGGTCGGCCTCACCGCCGCCCTCCTGCTCGCCTCGAGCCTGGTCCTGCAGGTCGAGGCGCGCACGGCCAAGACCGACGCACTCCTGCTCCTCGCGGTGCTCACCGGGCAGATCGCCCTCGCCCGGATCGCCCTGCGTGCCAGCGGCGAGCCGCCCCGCTTCTTCGGCGCCCCGCTGGTGTTCTGGGCGGCCCAGGCGCTGGGCGTGCTGATCAAGGGGCCGATCATCCTCCTGGTCGCGGGGACCACCGCCCTCGCCTTCGGCCTCTGGCAACGCGACCGCGCGCTCGCGTCACGCTTGCGGATCCTGCCCGGCTTGGCGGTGATGCTGGCCCTGGCGGCCCCATGGCTGGTGCTGATCACGCTGCAGGAGGGCGTTGCGTTCTACGAACAGGCCCTCGGCCGGGCCCTGTTCAGCAAGGTGGGGGAGGGCCAGGAGGGCCACGGTGCCCCGTTCGGCTTTCATGCCGCCATCCTGCCGTTGACGTTCTGGCCGGGCGCCCTCCTGCTCGTGCCGGGCATCCTCGCCGCGTGGTACGGCCGTCGAGAGCCCGCCGTCCGCTTCCTCGTCGCGTGGGTGGTGCCGACCTGGGTGGTGTTCGAAGCGGTCGCGACCAAGCTGCCGCACTACACGCTGCCGACCTTCCCGGCGATCGCCCTCTTGATGGCGCTCGGGCTGCGGGACGCCGCCGCGCTGATCGGTACCGGCTGGCGCCGCCGGGTGCACCTCGCCCTCGCCAGCCTGGTCGCCGTCGTAGCGGTCGCCCTGGCTGCCGTGCCCGCTGTCGCGGCGTTCGTCGTCGGCACCGACGGTTGGGTGCAGGCGGTGGCCGTCCTCGCCACGCTCGCCGGGCTCGCGGTCGCGGTTGCCGGCTTCCGGCTCGCACGGCAGCCGTCATCCGGCCGGTTGGTCGCCGTCGTCCTGCTGACGGCCGCCTTCTACGCGCCGACTTTCCACATCGTACTGCCGGGCACGCACGCGATCTGGCCGAGTGCCCGCGTGGCGGACCATCTGGCCCGGGTGGAAGGCTGCGACCGGCTGCGCGTGACCACTGCCGGCTTTCGCGAACCGAGCAACGTCTTTCTGCTCGGCACCGACACCCTGCTCGCGACGAGCGGCGAGGAAGCCGCCCGCTTCCTGCTGGCAAACCCGACCTGCGGCGTCGCCGTGGTCGACCGTCGCCAACGCGACGGCTTCGAAGCCACCCTCGACGCCCAAGGCGTCACGACCCGTAGCCTCGCCACCGTCACCGGCACGAACATTTCGAACGGCCGCGATTTGGAACTCGACCTGCTCGTCCTCGCCGGCTCGCCCCTCTACCTCGCCACCCCGTGATCGGCGGCAAAGCCGGGATCGAGGCGCGCGGCAAACCTTCGCCCGCGGTCAGGGCTGCCCGGCCGACGGCAGCCACCAGCAGCGGTCGGTGCGGCGTACCTCGCGGGCGCGAGCCCGGTCGGCCGCAGCGGTGCCGGCCGCGTCGTCGGCCGAAAAGCGCCTACCGGCCCGCGGACCGCGCGCCCAAAGCGGCTGCAGGTCGTCCGGATCGCGCAGCCGGGTGGTCTCGTCGTCGACGGTCAACTCGACGGCGACGTAGTGGTGCTCGGGCATGGCCTCGGTGCGAAACGCCCGTGCGGTGACCGAGGCGCCCTCGGCCAGTTCGCCGACGAGATCCTCCACGGCGACGAACGGCCCCAGATGGACGTTCAAGACGGTGCCGCTCTCGGCATCCAGGAGGACATGGGCCCCGAGATCGGCCGGGCCGGTGGTCTGCTCGCAGGCCTCGACGCGGACGTCCGCCACGGTACCGGCGACGGTCTGCAAGGGCGGCACCTCGTCCCAGCGGGCAACGCCGCTCGGATCGCCCATGCCACGCTGGGCGAAGGCACCACCCGCCAGCACGAGGCCAAAGGCGGCGGCCAGGACTCCGAGGGTTCGACGGGTAGCGTTCACGGCGATCCTCCGGAAAAACGGAAACCATCCGCAGTTTATCGAAGGCGCCCCCGCGCGCCAACCGGCGCCGCCACGGCATTTGACAAACGGTGCCGGATCGGTGTCCCAAAGGGATAACGAAACCCAAGGGAGGACCGCGTCGATGCGCCTGGTCGATCTCAGCCGCACCCTCGAAACCCGCACGCCCACGCATCCGGCGCACCCACCGGTGACGATGATGGTCTGGAACGACCACGACGAGGTGAAGGAGGCGGACGGCGTGCGCTTCACCTCCAAGTCGCTGTTCATGACGCTCGGCGACCATGCGGGCACCCACGTCGACGCGTTCTGCCACTTCGACGGCGATCCGGCAGCGCCCTCGATCGACCAGATGCCGCTCGAGCGCTTCTACACCGAGGCGATCTGCCTCGACCTCTCCCACATTCCGCTGCAGAGCGACGTCTCGATCGATGACCTGAAGGCCGCCGAGGCGGCGAGCGGCGAGACGATCCAGGCGGGCGACACGGTCTTTCTGCACCTCGGCTTCAACGACCGCGTGCCGCTGTCCGATCCGCGCTACCTGACGCACTTCTCGGGGCTGACCCAGGAGAGCGCCACCTGGCTCTGCGGACGCGGCATCGTCAGCTTCGGCGTCGAGGCGGTGAGCCCGGCCCGGCCCGGCGGCAACAACTTCCTGGTGCATCAGGTCTGCCGCGACACCAAGGTCACCCACATGGAAAGCCTCGTGAACCTGCGCGAGCTGGTGGGCAAGGGCCGCTTCCGCTTCATCGGCTTCCCTTTGAAGATCAAGGGCGGCACCGGCAGCCCGATCCGCGCCGTCGCCGTCCTCGACGACTGATCCCCCGACCCCCACCCCGAACGAACGAGGAGAGCGCGATGCTCCGCCGTCCCCTGCTCACCGCCCTCGCCGTCGTGTTCGCGGCACCCGCTTTGGCCCAGGACCTGCCCCGCGTGCAGTGGAACCTCTCGACCTGGGGCAACCCCCGCCCCTTCACCCTGGGTGCCGTCACCGTCGCCGAGCGCGTCGCTGCCGCGACCGAGGGCCGCTTCACCCTCCAGGTCCACCACGGGGAAGCGCTCTCGGCCTCGCGCGAGAACCTCGACGGCATCCAGCTCGGCGCCTTCGAG
>JBMCMJ010000132.1:0-7136 GCA_048615135.1 Pseudomonadota bacterium | reverse complement strand
CGTCGCCACTTCGAGATGCTGACGGCCCTGGCCGTCAGCCGGGGGTCAGGGGGCCAAAAGCCCCCTGAGTCTTGTCCGCTTTACGGCCGAACCACATCCGCGACCACACACCGTCGCGGTTGAAGACGCCGTGCTCGAGGGCGGCGAGCACGTGCACGGCGATCAACACCAGGAAGACCTTGGTGAGCACGTCGTGCATCGAGCGGAAGACGCCGTGCCACCTCTCGCTGGGCTCCAGCAGATAGGGCACGCGGATCAGGCCGAAGGCGTCGAACGGGCTCGTTTGCGGACCGGTCGTGACCATCAGATAACCGGTCACGGGGATCAGCAGCATCAGCGCGTAGAGGCTACCGTGGGAGATCGCGGCGAGCCGGCGGGTGATGCGCCACGATCGCGCCGGCGGGGGCGGGACGGGCTGAACGGCGCGCCAAGCCAGCCGCAACAGGACCAGGGCGAGCAGCAGCATGCCGACCGACTGGTGCATTTGCCGCAGAAGCGACTTGATCGCTGCCTCGTCGTCCGGCCAGTCGGCCATGACGGTGCCCACCGCGAGGGCCCCGACCAGCATCAACGCCATCAGCCAGTGCAGGGTCTTGGCGATCCCGCCCCAGCGGTCCGCCGTGTTGGTGAGCGCCATCCGTCTGCCTCCCGTTCCGACCTCGGCCCGCATGGCACTGTAGCGCCGTTCGGCGCCGGGGAAAGGCGGCCACCGGCCATCCGCCAGGAAAGCTCTGGTCAAACGCGTCCGGCTCTGCTTGCTTCCGCCGCAGCATCGGTCTCGAACGGTGCACGATCAGGGGAGTTCGTATCCATGCGCACGCGCACGCTCGCGGCAGCCGTCGGTGCTGCCATCCTCGCTTCCACGTCCGCCTTCGCCCAGTCCTGCGACTGGAAGCCTGAGCGGGCCGTCACCTACATCGTGCCCTGGGGGGCCGGCGGCGGCACCGACGCCAATTCGCGGATGCTGGCGAGCCTGCTCGAGAAGGACATGGGTCAGCCGTTCAACGTCGTGAACCGCACGGGTGGCAACGGCGTGGTCGGCCACAGTGCGATCGCGAACGCCGCACCGGACGGCTACACGGTCGGCGCCGTCACGGTCGAGATCGCCATGATGCGCCATGTCGGCCTGACCGAGCTGAGCCACGAGGACGTAACGCCCATCGCCCTGGTCGACATCGTCCCGGCAAGCGTCACCGTCGCGGCGGACAGCCAATTCGACAGCCTGGACTCGCTGCTCGACTACGCCAAGGCCAATCCGGGCGAGCTGACCGCGTCGGGCACCGCGCAGGGCGGCATCTGGCACCTCGCCATCGCCGGCCTGCTCAACGCCGAGGGCATGGACCCGAACGCCATCCGCTGGATCCCCTCCGACGGGGCCGCGTCGGGCATGCAGGAGCTGATGGCCGGTGGCGTCGACATGGTCACGGTGGCGCTCTCCGAAGCCAAGCAGCTGATCGAAGCGGGCGAACTCGAGGGCCTGGCCTACATGCACGACACCCGCATGCCGGCCCTGCCGGACGTGCCGACCAGCAAGGAGTTGCTCGGCAGCGAGTGGACGCTCGCGGCGTTCATCACCATCAGCGCGCCCGCCGACCTGCCGGAGGAAATCCGCTGCTCCTACGAGGCCGCGGTGGAGCGGGCGTTCCAGACGCAGGAATGGGCCGACTTCAAGGCCTCGCGCGGCTCGGAGGTGGTCTGGCTCGACAGCGCCGACACCGCCTCGATGATGGCGACGGCCGACGAGAACCTCGGCGCCACCATGCGCGCCATCGGTCTCGCCAACTGAGCCCGGAAGGGGAAGGCGGTGCCATCGCCTTCCCCCCGTGCCGGCGATCGCCCATGCGCCTCGATGACACCCTGCTCGGCCTGATCCTGACGGTTTTTGCCGCAGCCGTGGTGCTGCATGCGCAGACCTTTCCGCGGCTCGCCTTCATGCAGTTCGGTCCCTCGTTGTTTCCGACCGTGGTCGGTGTGGCGCTCGGGGGATGCGGAATCGCCCTGATGATCCAGGGGGCGCTGAAGCGGCGTGCCGCGGGCGGCGGTCCCTGGGTCGACCTGGACGACTGGGCGCGGAGCCGACGCGGCCTGGGCGGCCTCGCTCTGTTCCTCGGAGCGATCGTGGCCTACGGCCTGCTCCTGCCACGGCTCGGCTATCATCTGACGACGACGCCGATCCTGCTGATGCTGCTGCTCTGGATGCGCGTGCGCGTCCTGCTCGCGATTGCGGTGGCGGTGGTCATGACCGGCCTCACCCACCAACTGTTCGCGGTCTGGCTGCGCGTGCCGCTGCCCTGGGGCCTCCTCGAGCCGGTGGCCTGGTAGCATGCCCGACGCCTTTCTGGGCGCCCTCGCCCTGGTCTTCGACCTCGACGTGCTGGCGGTGATCCTGCTCGCGGCCGTCTACGGCGCGTTCGTGGGCTCCGTGCCGGGGCTCACCGCCACCATGTCGGTGGCGCTGCTCGTGCCCCTCACCTTCTTCATGGACCCCGTGCCGGCGATCGCGGCGATCGTGACCACCACGGCGACCGCCATCTTTGCCGGCGACATCCCCGGCGCCCTGCTGCGTATCCCGGGCACGCCGGCATCCGCCGCCTATGTCGGCGAGGCCCACGCCATGACCCGCAAGGGTCAGGCGGAGCTGGCACTCGGCACGAGCCTCGCCACCGCGGTGATCGGCGGGCTGATCGGCACCTTCGTTTTGATGCTCGTCGCCCCGGAACTCGCGCGCTTCGCCATCCAGTTCAGCTCGGTCGAATATTTCTGGATCGCCTGCCTCGGCCTCACCTGCGCCGTGCTGATCTCGGGCGACGCCGTCGCGAAGAGCCTCGCCTCGCTCCTCCTCGGGCTGTTGATCGCCACCATCGGCATCGATGTGGCGGTCGGCCATCCGCGCTTCACCTTCGGCCAGGTCGAACTGCTCGACGGCGTGAGCTTCATCCCGGCGATGATCGGCATGTTCGCGCTCGCCGAAATCCTCCGCAACGTGACCCGTGGCCCGACCGCCGACCGCCCGCCGGAACAGCCGCTCACGGCCGTGTTCCGCGGGCTCGGCCAAGTCCTCGGTCGCTACCGCTGGGGCATCCTGCGCGGCAGCGCGCTCGGCTCGCTCGTCGGCGCCTTGCCGGGTGCCGGCGCGGATATCGCCGCCTGGATTTCCTACACCCTCGCCAAGCGCTTCTCGAAAACACCGGAGAAGTTCGGCACGGGCCATCCGGAGGGGATCGCCGAGGCGGGAGCGTCGAACAACGCGGCGGTGGCGGGCGCCTGGACGCCGGCCCTCTGCTTCGGCATCCCGGGCGACACGGTGACGGCCATCGCCATCGGCATCCTGTTCCTCAAGGGCCTGCAGCCGGGCCCTCTCGTGTTCACCCAGCAGCCCGATCTGGTCTACGCGGTGTTCGTCGCCTTTCTGGTGGCGAACCTCGTGCTGCTGCCGGTGGGCTTCGTGGCGATCCGCACGGCGCGCTACGTCCTGAAGGTGCCGAGCAACGTGCTGATGCCGGTGATCCTGGTCTTCTGCATGGTCGGCGCCTTCGCCATGACCAACTCGGTGTTCGCCATCTGGACCATGCTGGCCCTGGGGGTGCTCGCCTTCCTGATGGAGGAGAATGGCTTTCCCGTGGCACCGGCGATCCTTGCGATCGTGCTCGGGCCGATGGTGGAAGACAATTTCATGGTGACGATGCTCAAATATCAGGGCGACCTCACGGGCTTCTTCGATCGCCCGATCGCCCTGGGGCTCGGGATCGTTACCCTCGCCGTATGGGCGGCCCTGCTCGCCCGCTATCTCGCCGAGGCCCGCAGCCGAGCCCTCGGACCACAAGGGACCTGAACACCATGCGTCGCGGCAATCTGCTCAAGCAACGGCTCGCATCGGGCGAGCGCCTCGCCGGTCTGTGGGCGCAGGCGGCCTCGCCCACGCTCTGCGAGATCGCCGTGCTGGCGGGCTTCGAGGTCGTCCTGATCGACAACGAACACGGCCCCGCCGGGCTCGAGACCACACTCGCCATGCTGCGCGCCGTCGAGGCGGCGGGCGGGATGCCGATCGTGCGCGTGCCGTGGAACGATCCGGTCTACCTGAAGCGCATCCTCGATCTCGGTGCCAACAGCCTGATGCTGCCGATGATCCAGAGCGTCGAGGAGGCCCGGGCGGCCGTCGCTGCCTGCCGCTATCCGCCGCGCGGCAACCGGGGCTATGCCGCCTCGATCGCGCGCGCATCGAATTACGGGCTCGATCCCACCTACATCCACCACGCGCACGAGGACCTGCTGTTGATGCTGCAGATCGAGAGTGCGGCCTCGCTCGAAGCGATCCCGGCGATCGCCGCGATCGACGGCGCCGATCTGCTGTTCGTCGGCGCCAACGACCTCGCCGGGTCGATCGACCATCTGGAACGGCTCGACGCGCCGGACGCGGCCGCACTGATCGACCGTGCCGAGCGGCTCATCGGGGCGAGCGGGCGCTGGATGGGCACCATCCCCCGCGCCGGCCAGACCATCGCCTCGCTGCACGACAAGGGGCATCGTCTGATCATCGGGCCGAGCGATCTGGCGCTGTTCCGCGACGCCGCCCGGTCCGCGCGGCGGGAGCTCGACCCCAGCGGGTGAGAAGACGCCATGCTCGGCTTTCTCGGCATGTTCGGCCGCTCGCGACACCTGAAGGTCTTCGAGGGGCGACTGCACGCGCTGGACCTCCACCCACGGCTCGTCCCCGACGCGGTCAAGCTGACCGTCGTGAAGCTGGTCAAGGAGATCCACGGTGAGGATCCGAGCGAGACCGCGCTCCATCGCGCCGCCGATCTCGTGGCCTATTGCGCGCTCGGAGAAACCACTTTCAACGACCGTAACGGTGACGACCTTACGTCGAGCCTTCGGCATCGGCTGCAGACGGCGCTGGACGACGAGGACTCTCTCGACGCCAAGTTGATAATGCTCACCCTATATGCCAACCTGATACACCCATCGCTCATGAGCACCTATGGTCTGCGAGTCGAGTAGGGCAGGTTCGTAAACATTGTTTGTAAACATTGTTGATGACGTTCCGGTAAACACTTGCTGTGCGAGACTTCGCTGCCGCTCCGTGCTTGCGACCTTTGGTTGATGCGCATTCTCTTGTGCGCTACGGCGTCCATGCCACACTGAAGAGGTAGATCAGGTTGGCTCTTTGAATGGCGAAGCGCCCTGCCGCGACGGCATCGGCAGGACCGGTCCCCTCACGTGGACGGGTCACGCCGTACCGGTTCCGGTCCGCGACGCCGCCTTGGGTCGAGCCGGCCCGTCTCGCTCCGGTGCGCCACGGCGTCGCCGGTATCGTCGACGCGAAAAAAATGGACGAGGAGGACGAGCCATGCCCGTTGCCGTGCGCTTCCAAGCGAGCCTCGACCGCCTGATCGCCCACAACGACCGAGACGTTCGCCTGCAGGCCGCGCGCTGCGTGAGCCACCTGCCCGGTGCCGCGGGCATGGCGCGGATCCGCGAATTGGCCGAGGACAATGACGCCGAGGTGCGGCTGGAAGCCCTGCGCTCGATCGCCCGGCGCAACCCACAGGCCGGCCGCGCCACCCTTCGCCGGGCCTTCGCCGAGGACATCGATCTCCGCTGCCGGCGTGCCGCCCTGCAGGGGCTGATCGCGGTGGAGGATCGCAGCATCATTCCGGCCCTGCGCCGTCTGGTCCGCAATCCGGACGCGTTCATCTACGAGCAGTCGCCGCAGACGCAGGCGCTTCGCCAAGCCCTCTGCTGCGAGGCGGTGGACGCACTCGGTCTGTTGGGTGATGCGAGCGTGGTCGACGACCTGATGGGGCTGCTCGACCGCCACGTATCGGCGATGCTCGACGACGCGGTCATTCGCGCCCTGGCGAAGCTCGGCGAGGCGGGGCGCAGGGCGCTGGAGGACCTGACGCGCGCCAGCACGCCGACGCGGGCGCGGCGCGCCGTCGAAGCGCTCGCCGAGGCTACCGCTCCCGACGAGGTCGAGGCCCTCGCCCTCTTTCTCGGCCATCCGGACGTCAGCGTGCGGCTGGCCGCCGCGCAGGCGCTGGCCCGGCTCCAACCGAGCCACTCCGCCCTGTTGCGCCGGGCGAACGACCCGGAGGCCAGCGTTCGCGCCTTGATCGCCCGCTACGCCGGGCCGACCATGCCGACCGTGCTGAAGCTGCTGCTGGACGATCCCGCGCCGACCGTCGCGGCCGCCGCACTTTCGGCGATCGGCGAGGTGCCGGCGGCGGAGCGAACCGAGGACCTTGTCCTACAGGTGCGCTGCAAGCTTCGCCATCCCGCGCCCGAGGTGGCGGCCGCGGCGATGGGCACCCTTGCGGCCCTCGATTTCGAAGCGGCGCTCCCAGAACTCGGCGCGCGGCTCGCCGATCCGACCGCGCCTTTGGCGCTGCGTATCACGGCCGCCCGGACCCTCGCGGCGCTGGGGACCCCCGGCGCGTTCGCCAAGCTCGCCGACCACGTGTTCGTCGCCGAACCGACCCTGCGCCGCGGCGTGCTGGAATCGCTCGTCGAGTTGGGCGGACGCGACGACGGCGAACCGGTTCGTGCCTTCCTGCTCGACCTCCTGACGCCGCCGCCTTCAGCGGGCCTCGCCGAGGCTCAGCAGCCCTATGACGTCGGGACGGCGGGCGAAGATCCCACCGTGCCGGCCGATATTCGCGGCGATATCGCCGAACTCCTCGCGGTCTGGCCCACGCCGGCGGTCGAGGCGGCGCTCGTCCGGCTGGTCGACGAGCCGGCCATCCAGCCGGTTCTGCGGCTCGCTGCGAGCCTCGCCCTCGCCCAGACCGTCGAGCGGCTCGCGACCACGTCGGTACCTGCAATCGAGGCTGCCCTCGGTCTGCTCGAAGAGGACGACCCGCGACTTCGGCTCGCCGCCATGCGGATCCTCGTGACGGCACCCGCCGACGTCGCACGGCAATCCGTGCCCGACCGGCTGGATGATGCCGATCCGTCGGTTCGAGCCCTGGCGATCCGCTGGCTGGGCGATAGCCAGTTGCCGCTGTCGGCCAAGCTGATGGCCTGTCTCGAAGCCGCGCTGGACCATCGCAACGTCTCCGTCCGTCTGGCCGCCGTCGGTGCCCTCGTCCGCCGCCGCGGCACCGCCGCTCTGGATCACGTGATCGAATCGATCGTCC
>JBMCMJ010000131.1:0-7153 GCA_048615135.1 Pseudomonadota bacterium | reverse complement strand
CCGACCCAGGCCCCCTCCGGATGACAGAGGCGGATGTCGAAGGTGACCCCGCGCTCCGCCGCCACCTGCTCCAACCAACCGACGGCGAGTTTCGGGCAGAAAATCACCGGACGGCGCATGAACACCGCATAGGTGACCGTGACGTCACCGTAGCGCCCCACGATCTCGCGCATCTTCAAGAAATACTTGTCGGTGAAGGCGGCGAAGGCGGGGGCGTCGGTCATGCGGCGGCTCAGGAAGCGGCGCGCAGGGCCGCACGGTCGGCGCGGAGCGCCTCGGCGGTGAGGAACGCCAGTTCGAGGCTCTGTTGCGCGTTGAGGCGCGGATCGCAGTGCGTGTGGTAGCGGTCCGCCAACTGCTCGTTGGTGATCTCCTGCGCCCCGCCGATGCACTCGGTGACGTCCTGACCGGTCATCTCGACATGCAGGCCGCCCGGATAGCTGCCCTCCGCCTGATGCACGGCGAACACCCGCCGCACCTCGTCCAGGATCGTGTCGAACGGCCGCGTCTTGTAGCCGCTTGCCGACTTGATGGTGTTGCCGTGCATGGGATCGCACGTCCAGACCACGTTGCGCCCTTCGCGCTGCACCGCCCGGATCAGCCGCGGCAGGCAGGCCTCGACCCGGTCGGCACCGAACCGCGTGATGATCGTGAGCCGCCCCGGCTCGTTGTTCGGGTCGAGGCGGTCGATCAGGCGCAGGAGATCGTCGGCATCCAGGGTCGGACCGGCCTTGAGGCCGATCGGATTGGCGATGCCGCGGCAGTACTCGACGTGCGCGCCGTCCAGCTGGCGGGTGCGGTCGCCGATCCAGAGCATGTGCGCCGAGGTCGCGTACCAGTGGTCCGAGGTGGAATCGACACGGGTCAGGGCCTCCTCGTAGCCGAGCAGCAGCGCCTCGTGACTGGTGTAGAAGCTCGTCCGCCGGATCTCCGGGGTCGAGAGATCGCTGACGCCGCAGGCACGCATGAAGGCCAAGGCGTCGGTGATCTGGTCGGCGAAGGTGCGGTAGCGCTGACCCTGGGGCGAGCTTTCGCAAAAGCCCATGTTCCAGCTGTGCACCCGCTCCAACGACGCGTAGCCGCCTTCGGTGAAGGCGCGCAGCAGGTTCAAGGTCGCGGCGGCTTGCGCGTAGGCCGAGAGCTGACGCTGCGGCTGCGGTGCGCGCGCCGCGGGGGCGAAGGGCAGTTCGTTGACGATGTCGCCGCGATAGCTCGGCAGTTCCACGTCACCCTGGCGCTCGATGTCCGAGGACCGCGGCTTGGCGAATTGACCGGCCATCCGCCCGACCTTCACCACCGGCAACCCGGCGCCATAGGTGAGCACGACCGCCATCTGCAACAGCACGCGCAACGAGTCGCGGATCTTGTCGGCGTTGAAGTCGGCGAACGCCTCGGCGCAGTCGCCGCCCTGGATGAGGAACGCCCGCCCGGCTGCCACTTCGGCCAACTTGGCCCGCAGGCTGCGCGCCTCGCCGGCGAAGACCAGCGGCGGATAGGCTGCGAGTTCGGCCTCGACCCGACCGAGGCTCTCCGGATCGGGATAAGCCGGTATCTGCTCCGCACGGTGGCCACGCCAACTCGACGGGCTCCACCCCGTCGCCGTCCGGGTGCCGGGGGTGGCCTCGTGCCGCGCACGCGGCGAGCCCTGCCAGCTCGTGTCCATCGCTGCCTCCATCGTTGGACGGATGGCTTTAGCCCAGGCCCTTCGCCAGCGCCAACAGTTCTTCCGCGAGCGTGTGCGGGGCCGCGACCGTCCGCTGCAGCCGCGCGAGATCGGCCCCCGCGCCGAGGGCCAGGGCGAGCCCCTGGATCAGGGCGCCGGCCCCCTCGCCGAGCAGATGGCAACCGAGAATCCGGCCGCTCGCCCGGTCCGCCACGAGCTTGACGAAGCGTTCGCGCCCCCGCCGGCTCGCGGCGACGACATCGAAACCCAGCGCCCGGGCCCGCGCCTCGCCGAGCCCTACGGCCGCGATCTCGGGTCGGCCGTGCACCAGGACGGGCACATGGTCGTAGTCGAGCGGTGGCGGCGAATTCGCCCCGAACAGGTGCTCGGCGACCGCTTCCCCTTCCGCGGCGGCCACGGCGCCGTAGTCGAAGGTCGAGCCGTCGAGCCCCTGCCCCGCATGGTCGGCGCAGTCGCCGATGGCATACAGATGGGGCGCACTCGCGGCGTAGCGCACGTCCACATGGACCGCACCGTCGACCGCGAGCCGGACGCCGAATCGCTCCAAGTCCAACGCGGCCGTGTTGGGCCGCAGCACCCGCTCGCCGGCGCAGACCACCCGATCGGCCAGGAGGTCGCCGGCCGTCGTCCGCACGCGGACCCCGTGCTCCGCCCGCTCGACCATGGTGACCGTTGTCTCCGGGCGCAGCCGCACGCCCTGCGCCACGAGACGGTCGCCGACCAGCCGGCGCAGGTCCTCGTCGAACCCGCCGAGCGGCTCGGTCTCGGGGAGGACGAGGGTCACCTCGATGCCGAAGCTGCGCAGCAGTGCCGCCTGCGCGGTCGCGATGTAGCCGCCGCCGACGATCACCACCCGGCTCGGCAGGGGACCGGTGTCGGCGTAGAGGGCCTCGGCCGGCTCGACCAGGTCCGAGCCCCAGTCGGGTGCGGCGGCTCGGGCGCCCACGGCGAGCACCAGTTCGCGGGCTTCGAGCCGCATGTCGCCCGCGACGACGACCGGCGGGGCGGCGCTCTCGACCCGCGCCGCGGAGGCGACGACCCGCACGCCAGCCTCGTCGAGTTCCAAAACAAGCCGTTCGAGCGCTTCCGCGACCGCCTGATCGCGGCGTGCCTGGAACGCACGGAAGGCGCCGTCGGGATCGGCCAGATCGCTCGACCGCGCCGCCTGCGCGAGGAACCGCTTCGGCAACCAGCCGCGGATCGCGCGGCCTTGGCGCCAATCGGCGTCGATCAACGCCACCGTCGCCCCCAGACCGGCGGCCCGACGGGCGCACGCGACGCCGCCGGGACCGCCGCCGAGGACGATCAGATCGAGCATGCAAGGCTCAGCGGTCGAGACCACCGAGGCTCACGTACTTGATCTCCAAAAAGTCATCGACGCCGTACTTGGAGCCCTCGCGGCCGAGGCCGCTCTCCTTGTAGCCGCCGAAGGGTGCCACCTCGGTCGACACGACCCCGTCGTTGACCCCGACGATGCCGACTTCCAGCGCCTCCGCGACGCGCATGATGCGGCCGATGTCGCGGGCGTAGAAATAGCCCGCGAGGCCCACGTCGCTGTCGTTGGCGAGCGCCAGCGCCTCCTCTTCGGTCTCGAAGCGGAAGATCGGCGCGACCGGGCCGAAGGTCTCGTCCTTCGAGATCACCATCTCGGGCGTGCAGTCGGCGAGCACGGTCGGCTCGAAGAACTGGGCCCCCGCTGTATGCGGCTTGCCGCCGGTCACAAGTCGGGCCCCCTTGGTCACCGCGTCGGTGACGTGGGCCTCCGCCTTCTTCACGGCATCCGCGTCGATCAGCGGGCCGATCTCGACCCCACTCTCGAGCCCGTTGCCGACCTTGAGCTGGGCGACCCGCGTCGCGAATTTCTCGGCAAAGGCGTCGTGCACCCCGGCCTGGACGTAGAGGCGGTTCATGCAGACGCAGGTCTGGCCGGCATTGCGGAACTTGGAGGCGATCGCCCCTTCGACCGCCGCATCGAGGTCGGCGTCGTCGAAGACGATGAAGGGCGCGTGGCCGCCGAGCTCGAGGCTCACCTTCTTCACCGTCGAGGCGCACTGCTCGAGGAGGATCTTGCCCACCTCGGTCGAGCCGGTGAACGAGATCTTGCGGACGGTCTTGTTGGCGGTCAGCTCGCCGCCGATCGCGCTCGAGCTGCCGGTGACCATGTTGATCACGCCCTTGGGGAAGCCCGCCCGATGCGCGAGTTCGACCGCCGCGAGCGCCGTCAGCGGGGTGAGCCCCGCGGGCTTGATCACTACCGTGCAGCCGACCGCGAGCGCCGGGGCCGCCTTGCGGGTGATCATCGCCAGCGGAAAGTTCCACGGCGTGATCATGCCGCACACGCCGATCGGCTGCTTCATCACCAGGATGCGGCGCGAGGGGAACGGCGAGGGAATGGTGTCGCCGTAGACGCGCTTGGCCTCTTCGGCGAACCATTCGACGAACGAGGCGCCGTAGGTGACCTCGCCCTTGGCCTCGGGCAGCGGCTTGCCCTGCTCGAGCGTCATCAGCATGCCGAGATCGTCCGCGTTGGCCATCAGCAGGTCGAACCAGGCGCGGAGCAGCCGGGCGCGCTCCTTGGCGGTGACCTGACGCCAACTGCGGAAGGCCGCGTCGGCCGCCTCGATCGCGCGCCGCGTCTCCGCCGCCCCGCACATCGGCACCTCGGCCAGCACCTTGCCGTCGACCGGGTTGGTCACGGCGAAGCGCTTGCCGCCGTCGGCCGCGACCCAGGCGCCATCGACGTAGCAGTCGGTGCGCAGCAAGGTGGGGTCCTTCAACCGGTGACGGGGATCGTCGAGCGCTACGGCCATGTCTTGCCTCCTGAACGTTTCCGATCGCTCTAACCTAGGCGGCTTTCGCACTCACGCCAAATCGGCGAACACCCGCGCGGCGAACTCGGGGTAGCTCTCGGCCAACTCGCGGGCGATCGGGCCGCGCAGCGCCGCCAGGACATCGTGCGACGGTTCGCGGAGTTCCGGCACGACTTCGGGAAGGTCGAACGCGAAACCCGTGGCAGCGACCACGTCCTCGGCCGTCCTGCCCCGTGCGGTCGCCTCCAGGCGAAACCGCGCTCTTGCACGATCGAAGGCGAACAGCGCCAGCGAGGTGAGCAGGTGCGTCGGCCCGCCGGGACGGAACACCCCTTCGGAGCTGGTCCCGGGCGCACTGACGAAATCCACCCGCTCGACCAGCGTCCGCGGGCTGTGCTCCTCCCGGAACAGGATCACCCGCGGTACCACGTAGGCGAGGTACGCCGAACCGAACGAGCCGGGAAAGCGCTTGTCGAGCGCGGGATAGTCGCCGGTGCCGACGAGGTTGACGTTGGCAGCCCCGTCGATCTGCACGCCACCCAGAAAGAACACGTCGATCCGGCCCTGACCGGCGAGGTCGAACAGTTCTCTCGAGCCGTCAGTGAAGCTGTTGTGGCGGCGGCTGTGCAGGAGGGTGACCCGTGTGCCGTGCCGCTTGCGGGCGAGGAGTGCGGCTGCGGCCGGGATCGGCGAGGCGGCGCCGATGGCGACGTGGCGCGCTGCACCGATCAAATCCGCCAGGGTCGCGATCGACACCTCCTCCCGCAGCACCTCGCTCATGAAGGCACCCGACCGAGGGCCGCATCCAGCCACGCGGCGAAGCCCGCCCCGGATCTCGCGGCCCCGGTATAGGCGCGCATCGCCGCCGCATCGACGCCGTAGCGATCGCCGAGGCCGAGCGGCCGGGCACCGCCCGGCACCTCCGCCACGGCCTCGACGTAGAGCCCCGAAAGCGCACCCGCCGCGGTCTCCTCCTGCTCGAAGAACGAGCCGGGCACGACCGCCTCGACCGTGACGAGGGAACGCTCGGCGGCGTGGGCGAGGGTCGCGAGCTCGCGCCGCCGGCCGATCCAGACATTGCCCTCCGCGTCCGCGAGCGGCGCGTGGAAGATCGCGACATCGAGCTTCACCGCCGGCAAGAGCACGATCGGATCGCCCGGCTGCAACGGATTGTCGACGACCGTCCAGTCCGGGCGGTGGGCCAGGATGTCCGAGCCGAGCAGCCCGCGCATCGGCATGAAGGGGATGCCCCGTTCGGTGGCCGTGAGCTGGGCGTGCATCGCCGGGCAGGTGGCATCCCGCACCACCACGACGCCCGCTTCGACGGCGCGGGAAAAGCAAGGCGCGAGGCCGAACTCCCCGAGCGAGACGGCCGAGGTCTCGATCTCGGCCACGGCGCCTGCGCCGATCAGCACGTCGACGTGCAGGCTGCCGGTCGGCAGGCAGAACAGGCGCAGATCGCGCACGCCGCGGCGGATCAGCGCGAGCGTCAGGGCCATCGGCACACCGGAATAGTCGGCCGGCACGCCCAGCCGCGCCCCATCGGGCACCCGCTTCGCCAAGGCGTCGAGATCGAGCTGCATCGCGTCCTCCCCCTCGCTCGATCTCGTGCTACAGCACCGCGACGTCGACGGGGAGAGGACATGACCGGTTTCGGAGCACTCCAGGGGCTCGAAGTGATCGACCTGACGCGGGTCCTGGGCGGCCCCTACTGCACGCAGGTGCTGGCCGATCACGGCGCCAACGTGATCAAGATCGAGCCGCCGCAGGGCGACGAGGTGCGCGACTGGGGCCCGCCCTTCGACGAGCACGGCAACGCCTCGTATTTCCTGGGCGTCAACCGGAACAAGCGGTCGCTCGGCCTCGACCTCGCCACCGAGGCCGGCCGCGACGTCCTGCTGCGCCTCTTGGCGAACGCCGACGTCCTGATCGAGAACTTCAAGCCGGGCTCGATGGAGAAGTGGGGGCTCGGCTACGAGCAGGTGCTGAAGGAGCGCTTTCCGCGGCTGATCCATGCCCGCATCTCGGGTTTCGGCGGCGACGGACCCTATGGCGGGCTGCCCGGCTACGACGCGATCATCCAGGCGATGGCAGGTCATTTCAGCGTCAACGGCGACGCCAACTCAGGGCCGACCCGGATCGGCATCCCGCTGGTCGATATGGGGACGGGCCTGTACACGGCGGTCGCCATTCTCATGGCCCTGCTCGAGCGCCAGCGTTCGGGTCTCGGGCAATATCTCGACATGACGCTCTACGACTGCGGCGTCGCGTTGATGTTCCCGCACATCCCGAACTACGTGCTCTCGGGCAAGGTGCCGGGCCTGACGGGCAACGCCCATCCCAATATCTGCCCCTACGACAAGTTCGAGACGGCCAACGGCGCGATCTTCGTCGCGGTCGGCAACAACCGCGCCTTCGCCCGCTTCACCGAGACGATCGGCCTCGCGGACCTGGTGGCCGATCCGCGCTTCGCCTCGAACGGCGACCGGCTGACCCACAAGGCCGAGTTGACGGCTCTTTTGGAGGCCCGGCTCGCCGACGTGGACGGCCATGCGCTCTGCACGGAGCTTCTGGCCAAGGGGGTGCCTGCCGGGCCCGTGCAGACGACGGCCGAGGTGTGGGACGATCCGCACACCCACCACCGCGACATGGCGGTGGA
>JBMCMJ010000130.1:0-7168 GCA_048615135.1 Pseudomonadota bacterium | reverse complement strand
AAATGCACTTCTCGGACTTACCCGTCGACCAGTTGTAGTAGATCTTCTTGTAGGGACAGCCGGAGACGCACATGCGCCAGCCGCGGCACTTTTCCTGGTCGATGAGGACGATGCCGTCCTCGGCCCGCTTGTAGATCGCCCCGGACGGACAGGAGGCGAGGCACGACGGGTTGAGGCAGTGCTCGCACAGCCGTGGCAGATACATCATGAAGGTCTTTTCGAAGGCGCCGTAGATCTCCTTCTCGACGCCAGCGAAGTTCTGGTCGTGGGAGCGCTTCTCGAACTCGCCGCCGAGCATGTCCTCCCAGTTGCCCGACCACTGGATCTTCTCCATGACCTCGCCCGTCAGCAGGGAACGGGGCTTGGCGGAGGGTTGCGCCTGGAGTTCCGGCGCCTCCCGCAGCCACTCGTATTCGAAGGTGTAGGGCTCGTAGAAGTCGTCGATCTCGGGCAGATGCGGGTTGGCGAAGATTTTGGCGAGAATGCGCCACTTCGACCCTTGCAAGGGCACCAGCCGCCCGCGCCGGTCGCGGCGCCAGCCGCCCTTCCAGCGCTCCTGGTTCTCCCAGTCCTTGGGATAACCGACGCCCGGTTTCGTCTCGACGTTGTTGAACCAGACGTATTCGACGCCTTCACGATTGGTCCACACGTTCTTGCAGGTGATCGAGCAGGTGTGGCAGCCGATGCACTTGTCGAGGTTGAGGACCATCGCGACCTGGGCTCGGATCTTCATTCGGCCGCCTCCTTGATCGCCGAAGACGCTTCCTGCTCGGCCGCGTCCGCTGCCTTGTCGAACCAGTTGATCTCGCTCATGCGCCGCACGACGACGTATTCGTCACGGTTGGCGCCGACCGTGCCGTAGTAGTTGAAGCCCCAGGACAGCTGCGCGTAGCCACCGATCATGTGCGTGGGCTTCATGTTGATGCGCGTGACGGAGTTGTGGATGCCGCCACGCTGCCCGGTGAGCTCCGAGCCGACGGTATTCACCAGCTTTTCCTGCGCATGGTACATGATGGCCGTGCCGGGCATGATGCGCTGGGAGACGATCGCCCGGGCGGTGAGCGCGCCGTTGGTGTTGAACGCCTCGATCCAGTCGTTGTCCTGGATGCCGGCCGCCTTCGCGTCGTCCTCGCTGATCCACACCGCCGGCCCGCCGCGGTTCAGGCTCAGCATGATCAGGTTCTCGGCGTAGGTGGAGTGGATGCCCCACTTCTGGTGCGGCGTGAGGAAGTTGAGCGTGATCTCGGGATTGCCGTTCGGCAGCTTGCCCAGCACCCGCTCGACGGTCCGCGTGTCGATCGGCGGCTTCCAGGTCACGAAGCTCTCGCCGAAGGCCCGCATCCAGGCGTGATCCTGGTAGAGCTCCTGGCGACCGGTGAGCGTGCGCCACGGGATCAGTTCGTGCACGTTCGTCCAGCCGGCGTTGTAGCAGACCTTCTCGCTCTCGATCCCGGACCAAGTGGGCGAGCTGATGATCTTGCGCGGCTGGGCCACGACGTCGCGAAAGCGGATCTTTTCCTCCTCCTTGCCCTCGGCGAGGTGCGCATGCTCGCGGCCCGTGCGCGCCGAGAGCGCCTGCCACGCCTTGACCGCGACCTCGCCGTTGGTCTCGGGAGCGAGCATCAAGATGGTCTCGCAGGCGTCGATGTCGCTCTCGATCCGCGGCCGCCCCTTGGTCGGCCCGTCGGCCACGAGACCGTTGAGCTCGCCCAGCAGTTCGACCTCGCGCGTGGTGTCCCAGCCGATGCCCTTGCCGGCGTTGCCGAGCTTCTCCAGGGCCGGCCCGAGCGACGTGAAGCGGGCATAGACCTCGGGATAGTTGCGCTCGACCAGCGTGACGTTGGGCATCGTCTTGCCGGGAATGGGCTCGCACTCGCCCCTGGCCCAGTCCTTGGGCTCGTAGGCCTGGGCGATCTCGCCCGGCGTATCGTGCAGGATGGGCGTCAGGACGACGTCGTGCTCGACGCCCAGCACTTCCGGCGCCACCTCGGCGAAGCGCTTGGCGATCGTCCGGAAGATCGCCCAGTCGCTGCGCGCTTCCCAGGCCGGGTCCACCGCTGCCGTCAGCGGGTGGATGAAGGGATGCATGTCGGTGGTGTTGAGGTCGTGCTTCTCGTACCAGGTGGCGGTCGGCAGCACGATGTCGCTGTAGACGCTCGTGGTGGACATGCGGAAGTCGATGTTCACCATCAGATCGAGCTTGCCGACCGGCGCCTCGTCGTGCCAGCGCACCTCCTCCGGCCGTTCGTGGCCGGCCTCCGGCGCGTCCGTGCCGATCACCCCGTGCAGCGAGCCCACGAAGTGCTTGAGGAAGTACTCGTGCCCCTTGCCGCTCGCGCCGAGCACGTTCGAGCGCCAGAAGAACATGTTGCGCGGCCAATTGCGCGGATTGTCGGGATCGGTGCTGGCCATGCGCAGCTCGCCCGACTTCAGCCCGGCGGCCACGGCCTCGCCGGCGTTGCCGCCGCTCTCCTGGAGCCGTTTGCCGAGGTCGAGCGGGTTGGTCTCCAGCTGCGGCGACGACGGCAGCCAGCCCATCCGCTCGGCCTTGACGTTGTAGTCGATCATGGCGCCGGGCCAGGCGGCGGGATCGGCGAGCGGCGAGAGGATCTCCGAGACCTTCAGCGTCTCGTAGCGCCACTGGTCGGTGTGCGCGTAGTAGAAACTCGTCCCGTTCATCTGCCGGGGCGGCCGCGTCCAGTCGAGCGCGAAGGCCAACGGCAGCCAGCCGGTCTGCGGGCGCAGCTTCTCCTGGCCGACATAGTGCGCCCAGCCGCCGCCCGACTGGCCGATGCAGCCGCACATCACCAGGAGTGCGATGATGCCGCGATAGCCCATGTCCATGTGGTACCAGTGGTTGAGCCCGGCCCCGAGGATCACCATCGACCGGCCGTTCGTGGCCTCGGCATTCGCCGCGAACTCCCGCGCGACCTGGACGATGGCTTGGCGGGGCACGCCGGTGACGCGCTCGGCCCAGGCCGGTGTGAAGGGCACGTCCTCGTCGTAGCCGCGGGCGACGTTCGCGCCGCCGAAGCCGCGATCCAGCCCGTAGCTCGCGCAGTAGAGATCGAAGACCGTGGCGGCTGCCACCTCGCGGCCGTCGGCGAGGGTGAGCTTGCGCACGGGTACGTGGCGCTCGAGGATCCGGTCGTGCTCGGTGGCCGTGAAGTCGTGCGGCGCCTCCGCACCGAAATAGGGAAAGGCCACCGGCAGCGTTTCGTCGTGTGCGGCCGCGAGCGTCAAGCGCAGGCGCAGATCGCGGCCCTGGCCGTCCGTCTCCTCCAGGCTCCACTGCCCCTTCTCGCCCCAGCGGTGGCCGACCGAGCCACGCGGCACGCGGACCTCGCCCGACTGCTCGTCGAAGGCCACGGGCTTCCAGTCGGCGTGTTCGGTCTCGCCGAGCGCGCCGTCGAAGTCGGCGGCACGCAGCATGCGCCCGGCCGCCAGCCGCCCGTCCTTCTCCTCGAGCAGGACCAGCATCGGGAAGTCGGTGTAGCGCCGGGCATAGTCGGCGAAGTACGGCACCTCCCGGTCGAGGTGGAACTCGCGCAAGATCACGTGGCCCAGAGCGAGCGCGAGTGCCGCGTCGGTACCCTGCTTGGGGTGCAGCCAGAGGTCCGAGAACTTGGCGGCCTCGTTGTAGTCGGGGGCGACGACGACGCTCTTGGCCCCGCGATAGCGGACCTCGGCATAGAAGTGCGCGTCCGGGGCGCGGGTCATGGGCACGTTGGAGCCCCAGACCATGAGAAAGCCGGCGTTGTACCAGTCGGCGCTCTCGGGCACGTCGGTCTGCTCGCCCCAGGTCTGCGGCGAGGACGGCGGCAGGTCGCAGTACCAGTCGTAGAAGGACAGGAGCGAGGCGCCGATGAGCGACAGATAACGGCTGCCGGCAGCATAGGAGATCATCGACATCGCCGGGATCGGCGAGAAACCGGTGATCCGGTCGGGGCCGTATTCACGGATGGTGTAGGCATTGGCGGCGGCGATGATGTCGGCCGCCTCCTCCCAGCTCACCCGCACGAAGCCGCCGCGGCCCCGCCTGGAAACCCAGTCGTGGCGCTTGTCGGCGTCCTGGACGAGGCTCCGCCATGCTGCGACCGGCGACAGGGTCTTGCGCGCCTCGCGCCAGTGGCGGACGAGGCGTTTTCTCACCAGCGGGTATTTGATGCGGGTGCCGGAGTAGAGATACCAGCTGTAGCTGGCACCGCGCGGACAGCCGCGCGGCTCGTGATTCGGCAGATCGGGCCGGGTGCGCGGGTAGTCGGTCTGCTGCGTTTCCCACGTCACGATGCCGCCCTTGACGTAGATCTTCCACGAGCACGAGCCCGTGCAGTTCACGCCGTGGGTCGAGCGGACGATCTTGTCGGCCGCCCAACGCTTCCGGTACGCATCCTCCCAGGCGCGGCTCTCCCGCGTGGTGATGCCATGGCCACCCGCGAAGCTCTGCTGTTCGCGCCTGAAAAAGGTGAGACGGTCGACGAAGTGACTCATCGCGGGCTCCCGTGGGCCATGGGTCGGGCGGTCAGCACGGGGCTTCCGCCCCGGGCCGGGTGTAGAACCAGAAGGTCAAGAGAACACAGGTCGCGTAGAAACCGAGGAATCCCCAGAGTGCCGCCTCGGGGCCGCCGGTCATCGCGATCGACGAGCCGAACGCCTTGGGGATGAAGAAGGCGCCATAGGCGGCGATGGCCGAGGTGAAGCCGATGATCGCCGCACTCTCGCGGTCGCCCGCGCGGCGGCGCGTCTCCGCGTCCGCCTCCGGCATGGTCTTGTCCATGTGCTGGCGCATGATCACCGGGATCATCTGGAAGGTCGACGCGTTACCGACGCCCGTGAAGAAGAAGAGCAGCAGGAACATCGCGAAGAAGCCCCAGAAGCTGCCGATCTGGATGAACCAGAGCACGGCGCCGACCGCGGCCATCATGGCCAGGAATACGCCGAGGGTGACGCGCCCGCCGCCGTACTTGTCCGAGACCCAACCGGTGGCCGCGCGCGAGAGCGCGCCCACGAGCGGCCCCAGAAAGACGAACTGGAGGCTCTCGACCTCGGGAAACTGGGTGCGCGCCAGCAGCGGGAAGCCCGCCGAGTAGCCGATGAACGAGCCGAAGGTACCGGTATAGAGCCAGCACATGATCCAGGTGTGCTTGCGCTCGAAGATCGCGGCCTGCTCGGCGAAGGAGGCCCGAGCACTCGCAAGGTCGTCCATCCCGAACCAGGCGGCGATGGTCGCGACGATCAGGAACGGCACCCAGACGAAGCCCGCGTTCTGCAACCAGAGGCGCTCGCCTTCGCTCGTCACCTGCGGCTCGCCGCCGAGCACGCCGAACACCGTGGTGGTGATCACCACCGGGACGAGGAACTGCATGACCGACACGCCGAGATTGCCGAGCCCGGCGTTGAGCGCGAGCGCGTTGCCCTTCTCGCGCTTGGGAAAGAAGAAGCTGATGTTGGCCATCGACGAGGCGAAGTTGCCGCCGCCGAAACCGCACAGCAGGGCCAGCACCAGGAAGATGACGTAGGGCGTCTCCGGGTCCTGCACCATGTAGCCGATGCCGAAGGCCGGGATCAGCAGCGACGCCGTGGTCAGCGTCGTCCACAGCCTCCCGCCGAAGATCGGCACCATGAAGGAGTAGAAGATGCGGAGCGTGGCGCCGGACAGGCCGGGTGCGGCGGCGAGCCAGAAGAGCTGGTCGGTCGTGAAGTCGAAGCCGACCGCGGGCAGCCGGGCGACGACGACGGACCAGACCATCCACACGGCGAAGGCGAGCAAGAGGCAGGGGATCGAGATCCACAGATTGCGCTTGGCGATCCGCCGGCCCTCCTGCTCCCAGAACGCAGGGTCTTCCGGGCGCCAGTCCTGCAGGACCCGCGGCTTCGCCGGGGCAGCCGCCACCTCCTGCAGTTCGGGCAGGTCGTCGCTCGGGATGCCCGCCGGCACGCCCGCGCGCTCCATGCGGCGGATCGCGATGTGCATCCAGGCGAGGGCCACGGCGACGAGCCCGAAGAGCAGCGCGAAGCAGCTCGTCCAGATGCCGGTCAGGTCGTTCATCACCCCGAAGACGATCGGCAGAACGAAACCGCCGAGCCCGCCGATCATGCCGACCAGCCCGCCCACGGCGCCGACATGCTCCGGGTAGTACTGCGGGATGTGCTTGTAGACGGCCGCCTTGCCCAGCGACATGACGAAGCCGAGGACGAAGATGATGATCACGAACGGCACGAGCGGCATCGAGGTCGAGAAACGGATCGGCCCCTCGATGCCGGCGATCACGTAGGTCGTGTCCGGGTAGCTCAGCATCAACAGGCAGAGCAGCGATACCCCGAAGGTAACGTACATGATCGCCCGCGCGCCGTAGCGATCGGAGAGATGCCCGCCATAGGCGCGAAACAGGCTCGCCGGGATCGAGTAGAGCGCGGCCAGGACGCCCGCCGCCTCGATGCCGAGGCCGTAGACGCCGATCAGGTAGCGCGGCAGCCAGAGCGCCAGGGCGACGAACGCGCCGAACACGAAGAAATAGTAGAGGGCGAAGCGCCACACCTGCTGGCGCTTCAGCGGCTCCAGTTGCAGCCAGGCACTGCGGGCGCGCTGCCCCTGCTCGCGCCGTGCGCGATGTTTGGGATCCTCTTCGGTGAAGAGCCAAAAGAGGATCGCCGCTGCCAGCAGGACCGCTGCCCAGACCTGCGCCACCGCCGTCCAGCCATAGGCGACGAGCACGAAGGGAGCGAGGAATTTGGTGACGGCCGCACCGACATTGCCCGCGCCGAAGATGCCGAGTGCCGTGCCCTGGCGCTCCGGCGGGTACCAGGCGGAGACGTACTGGATGCCGACCGCGAAGGAGCCGCCGGCGATGCCGACGCCCAGGGCCGCGAGCAGCAGCATGGGATAGGTGTCGGCGTAGGAGAGCAGGAACGTCGCGGCCGCGGCGGCCACCATGACCAGCGGCAGGACGATCCGCCCGCCATATTGGTCGGCCCACACACCGAGGAAGATGCGGCTCAACGAGCCCGTCAGGATCGGCGTACCGACCAGGAGGCCGAAGGCGGTTTCGCTGAGCCCCAAATCCTGTTTGAGCTGCACGCCGATGATCGAGAAGATCGTCCACACGGCGAAGCAGACGGTGAAGGCGAGCGTGCTGGCCCAGAGGGCGCGTCCGTGGCGACCGCCGAC
>JBMCMJ010000129.1:0-7182 GCA_048615135.1 Pseudomonadota bacterium | reverse complement strand
TGCCGGGCGATCATCGCCTCCTCGTTGGTCTCGACGACCAGCACCCGGCCGCGGGCGCCGGGCTTCGTGATCTCGCGGGCGCCAGCGGCGTTGGCCGCCTCGTCCACCTCGATCCCGAGAAAGCCCAGATCGGCGCAGGCATCGCGCCGCACGCGGGCCGAGTTCTCGCCGATGCCGCCGGTAAAGACGATCCCGTCCAGCCCGCCCATGGCCGCGGCGAGCCCGCCCAGTTCGCGGCGGATCCGGGCGCAGAAATAGTCGATCGCCCGGCTCGCCTCCGGGGCGTCGCTCGCCTCCAGGGTGCGCATATCGTTGCTGATGCCGGACAGGCCCTTCAGGCCGCTCTCCTTGTAGAGCACGTCCTGGATCGCCTTCGCGTCGAGCCCCTCGGTCTGCAGCATGTAGAGGATGATGCCGGGGTCGATCTGCCCGCAGCGGGTCCCCATCGGCAGGCCGTCGAGCGCCGAGAAGCCGAGCGTCGAGGCAACCGGCCGACCGCCCTCGATGGCGCACATGCTCGCCCCGTTGCCGAGATGGGCAACGACCAGCCGGCCCGCGAGCAGATCCGGGTCGCTCCGCCCGAGCGCGGAAACCACGTATTCGTAGGAGAGGCCGTGAAAACCGTAGCGGCGCACGCCCTGCTCGTAATAGCGCAGCGGCAGGGCGTAGACGTCGTTGATCCACGGGTGTGCCCGGTGGAACGCCGTATCGAAGCAGGCAACTTGGCGGGCGTCGGGAAACGCGGCGCGCGCCGCCTCGATACCGGCGAGATTGTGCGGCTGGTGCAGGGGGGCGAGAGAGACGTAGGCGCGCAGCGCCTCGACCTCCTTCGGCCCGACGATCACGGGCTCGGAGAAACGCGGTCCGCCATGCACGACCCGGTGGCCGACAGCGACGATCGACGCGTCGGGCTCGGCCTCGCGCAGCATCTCCAGAAGCAGATCGAGCGTCGCCGCGTGCGTGTCCGGGCCCTCGCCCTCGGCCCAGCGTCGATCGGCCACCACCTCGCCGTCGGCCCGCTCGGCCTTCAGGCGGGGTGCGGTGCCGAGCCCTTCCACCTGGCCAAAGAGCCGCTCGATCGGCCTGTCGGCCAACTCCAGGAGCGCGAATTTGAGACTGGAGGAGCCGGCGTTGAGCGTCAGGATATGCGCCATCAGTCGCCTCCCGGCGGCAGGTCGAGGACCGGCGAGCGGCCCGTCGCCTTCCAGGCGTCGAACAACTGGGCGAGGGCGCACGAGATCAGCCGCGCCTTTTCGTCGTCCGCGCGGCTGGTCAGCATGACCGGGACGCGCGCACCGAGCACCAGACCCGCCGCCTCGGCATGAGCGAGGAAGGTCAACTCCTTGGCCACCATGTTGCCGGCCTCGAGGTTGGGGGCGACCAGTACCTGGGCATGCCCCGCGACCAGCGACTTGATGCCCTTGGTCTGGGCAGCCTGCACGTCGACCGCGTTGTCCATGGCGAGCGGGCCGTCGACGATCCCGCCCTTGATCTGGCCGCGGTCCGCCATCTTGGAGAGCACGGCGGCATCGATCGTCGAGGGGATGCGGGCATTGACCGTCTCGACCGCCGAGAGCACGCCCACCTTCGGCGTTTCGATGCCCATGGCGCGGGCCATGTCGATCGCGTTCTGCACGATGTCGACCTTGGCATCGAGGTCCGGCGCGATGTTGATGCCCGCGTCCGTAACGAGCAGCGGGTGGCCGAGCCCCGGCACGTCCATGACGAAGACGTGGCTGAGGCGCCGGGTCGTGCGCAGGCCGCCTTCCCGCTTGGTGACGTGGTGCAACAGCGTGTCGGTATGCAGATGGCCCTTCATCAACGCACCGACGCGCCCCTCGTGGACCAGCGCCACAGCGCGGGCAGCGGCGGCCTCGTGGTCGGGGCAGTCGATGATCTCGAGGTCGTCCAGATCCGCCCCGATCGCCTTGGCGACCTCGGTGATCCGGGGCGTGGCCCCGACCAGGATGGGCAGGATGAGGCCCTTGCGGTAGGCGAGCAGCGCCCCGCCGAGGGCTGCCTCCTCCTCGGGCACCACCACCGCCGTGCGCAGCGGTTCCACCTTGTCGCAGGCACGCAGAAGCCGATCGAAGTGAACGTGCCGCTGGATGAGCAGTTCCGGGATATGGTGATCGGGCAGCACCACCTTGCGCTCGGGGGCCAGCACCTCGGCCCGGCCGTCGGCGATGAGGCGCCCGTCCCGCGTCTCGCAGCGGCAGTCGAAGGCGACGACGCGGTCCCGGAGCTTCTCCGTCACCGTGACGGTGGCCTTGATCTCGTCACCGACTCCGACCCGGCCCAAAAAACGGAGATTCTGCGACCGGTAGAGCGTGCCCACGCCCGGCAGCAGGTTGCCGAGCACGGCGGAGAACAGCGAGCCGACCCACATGCTGGGCGCCACGGCCTCGGGCTTGCCGTCGCCGTCGCCGTCCAGTTCGGGGTTGTGCATCGCGTTCAGGTTGCCCGATGCGTGGGCGAACACGATCAGATCGTTGACCGTGCAGACACGGGTGATCGAGGCTTCCTGACCGATCTCGATCTCGTCGTAGAGAAAGTTGGTGTAGCTCATGCAGGCCTCTTCGGGGGGTCGGCGACGATCGGGCGCGCGCGGAGGCGTTCGAAGCGCCACCCTGATGCGGCCACCGCAGGTCGCCGGCGTTGTTGCATTGCACATGCGACCAACGATAGTTGGCCATTGTGCGCACGCGACGCGATGTCCAGGAGAGATGCGGGGCGCGAACCGCCGCTTCAACCACCGACCAGCGGCACGGCGGGCAGGAAACTCTCCACGAGCGAACCGACCACCAGGAACCAGCCGTCGACCAGCACGAAGAAGATCAGCTTGAACGGCAGCGAGATCATCACCGGCGGCAGCATCATCATGCCCATCGACATGAGGATGGAGGCGACCACCATGTCGATGATCAAGAAGGGCAGATAGACGAGAAAGCCGATCTCGAAGGCACGGCGCAACTCGCTGATGATGAAGGCCGGGATCAGGACGCGGTAGGGCACCGCCTCGGGGCCGTCCAGCGGGCCGACATCGGCCATGTCGACGAACAGCATCAGATCCTTCTCGCGCACCTGCTCCAGCATGAAGGTGCGCACGGGCTCGGCGGCGAGGCGCAGCCCTTCCATCTCCTCGACCTCCTCGTCGAGCAGCGGCCGGATGCCCTCTTCGTAGGACTGCTCGAACACCGGCATCATGACGAACAGCGTCAAGAACAGGGCGAGGCTCACCAATACCGAGTTGGGCGGCGTGGTCTGCAGGCCGAGGGCGGTGCGCAGAAAGGCGAGCACGATCACGATCCGGGTGAACGAGGTGACCATCACGAGGATGCCGGGTGCGATGCTGAGCACCGTGAGCAGCACCATCATGCGGAACACCTGACCGGTCACCGACCCGCCATCGGCGCCGCCGAGCTCGATGCTGACCGACTGGGCGAGCGCGTCGCCCCCGGCGACCAGGCTCAGGACCAAGCCTGCGAGGAGGGCCCAGGGGGTCTTCATGCCGCGTCCCCTCCCCGCTCCGCCGTGCGCGGGCGGCTCTGCACCAGCACCGCGGCCCCCGGTCCGAGCACCAGGAGATGATCGAGATTGCCGTCCTCGACGCGGACCAGCCGGTGCCGTGCATCCAGCACCAAGCTCTCCTTGAGTGCGAGCCGGCCCTTGCCCGCCGGGGCGGCGCGTTGGCGGATCAGCCGCAGCAGGCCCGCGAACACGACGATCAGGGCGAGCACCGCGACCAGGGCGCCGACCGCATTGGCGAGTTGCAGGACGTCGACGCCGTTCACGACACGGCTCCGCCGGCGGCGTAGCGCCGCGCGTGGCCATAAGCCCGGCTCGCGGCACCGCGTTCGGCGGCACCGAGCAGGGCCTCACGGGTGTGCGCGTGCGCCCGAACCACGCGGCCATGGAACGCCTCCACCTCGGAGAGTACGTGCAGCAGGGCGCGTGCCGCCTCAGGATCGTCGGGGTGGGCGGCAGCCAGCGCGAGCAGGGCGTCGAGTTGGCCTGCCAGAGCTTCGAGGTCGGCCGCCGCGTCGGTCTCCAGCGCTTCCGCGTCGCGGCGGAGCACCCTGCCGAGCCCGGCGGCCAGACGTTGCAGTTCGGCGGTGGTTGAGGGTTCCATGGTACGGCCTCGGGTCAAGAAGATCGGCCTCGATCACCGTTCGCTTGTCGCGCGACAGGGTTAATCGCGCGTAAACGATGCGGCCGTTTCGACCCGTCAGGCCGCGAGGGTGACCTCGTGGTCGGGCGGCGGGGTCACGGCGAAGGCCGCGACCCGGCGATAGGCTTCGGCGGCGAGCCGATCGCTCTCGGCGGTGGCGGACGGCTCGGGTGCCGTCGGATACCAAGCGAGCATGCGCTGCTCCTCGCCGAGGACGGGTCGCTGGGGGCCGAGGAACGCGGCGGTCACGTGCTCGCCGATGTCGCGTCCGCTGAACGCCTGGACGACGACGTTGACGGCGGCCGCAGCCAGACCGAACAGGCCGCCGAACAGGAGCCCGCCCAGCAGGCGCGGGATGGCCCCGATACCGTCGTCGCTCGCCGCACGATAGACCGTGCTGACGCCCGGCAGGTGCTGCAGCGGGTTGACGACGTCGAGCAGGTCGTCGAAGCCGAAGCCGTCGCCGCCCCAGGCAGTGATCCCCGACGGCTCGGGGTCGGCCCGCGGGCGCGCGGTCGGCAGCCGGTAGTCGCCGGCATAGCTCAGGGTTCCGGGCACGTTCATGCCACGGTGGCACGCAAGAGGCGGGCCAAGGACGGCGAGCCGGGCTTCGGCGGGGAGCCGTGGTGCCGGATCCGGCAGCTCTTGCCGAGGGGGAGGCAGGATTGACCGAGCGCTTCGACGACGAGGAGCTGGACCGCTACGCCCGGCAGATCGTGCTGCAGGAAGTGGGCGGAGTCGGCCAGGCGCGGCTGCGCGCCGCACGGGTGCTGATGGTCGGGGCCGGCGGTCTCGGCTGTCCCGTGGCGCTCTACCTGGTCGCCGCCGGCGTCGGGACGCTGACGCTGATCGATGACGATCGGGTGACGCTCGGCAACCTCCACCGCCAGATCCTGTTCACCGCCCAGGACGTCGGCCGGCCGAAGGTCGAGGCCGCGCGCGCGGCCCTGCTCCGGCGGACGCCGCGCGCCGTGGTCCACGCCGTCGACCGGCGGCTGAGCGAGGCGAATGCCCGCGAGCTGTTCGCCGGCCACGACCTGATCATCGACGGCTCGGACAACTTCGCGACCCGCTCGCTGGTGGCCGATGCCGCCGCCTTCTGCGGCATTCCCTTGGTGAGCGGTTCGGTACAGGGCTTCGAGGGTCAACTCGCGGTGCTCGAGCCCTTTGCCGACCCGGCGAGCCCCTGCCTGCACTGCCTGTTTCCCGAAACCCCGAGCCCGAATGCCCTGCCCACCTGCGCGGTCGGCGGCGTGATGGGGCCGGTCGCGGGGCTGCTCGGCACCCTGATGGCCACCGAAGCCGTGAAGGTGCTCCTCGACCTGGAGGGTCGGCTCTGCGGCCGGCTGCTCCTGGTCGACGGCCTGATGGCCCGGCTGGAGCCGATCCGGGTGCGCCGGCGCCGGGACTGCGGTCCGGACTGCCCGAAGGCCCGTGGCTTGCCGGCAACGGCTTGAATTTCTCTCGGATTTCCATGCTTGCGAGGTCGTCGAGGCGGCTTTAATGGGAGGCGCCGTGGTGTTCGCGCGAACTGCGGGGGGCGGTTCGGCGCCATTCGTGAGAGGGAGCGAAGGTTGGTCAAGAACGATCTCGACGACTATCGTCCTTCGGACGACGAGCCCTACATGAACGAACGCCAACTCGCCTATTTCAAGCAGAAGCTGCTCGACTGGCGTGGCGAAATTCTCCGCGGGTCCGGCATGACGCTGCAGGCGTTGAAGGACGAGGACACGCGCCTCGCGGACAGCAGCGACTGGGCCTCCGCCGAGGTACAGCGCAACTTCAGCCTGCGCACGCGCGACCGCGAGCGCAAGCTGCTCTCCAAGATCCAGCAGGCCCTGCAGCGGATCGAGGACGGCTCCTACGGTTACTGCGAGGAGACCGGCGAGCCGATCGGCCTCAACCGGCTCGATGCCCGGCCGATCGCGACGTTGTGCATCGAGGCCCAGGAGCGGCACGAGCGGCGCGAACGCGTCCACCGCGAGGTCTGAGCGGCAGTTTTTGCCGAGCCGGCCCCGGCGGCCGGCAAGCCTTGCCCCGCACTCCACCCCGGCCGCTGTGTGCGAGCCGGCCGATTTGCCCCATTTTCCGTGGTTGGCACGGCAATTGAGAGAACGGCTGCGCCATGCTGCAGCTTCTCTCCCTGCCGGGCTCGACGCCCACGCCGACCGCCGCCGGTGCGACGCCGCCCGTGGCCGGCCTCGATACGCTGTTCGCGGCGCTGCTGAACGCGGGGACGACCGGCGATCCGCTGCGCTCGGTGCAGCCGGGCGCCCAACCCGCAATCGGGGGCACCACGCCGGGCATCGAGACGCTGATGGCCAAGTTGCTCAGCGGTGCCGGTTGGCCGCCGGCCACCCAACCGACCGTCGACGGCCCCACGGCAACGGACGGCCTCGCGGTCGCGGCCTCCCTGCTGGCGACGCCGGCCCTCCTGCCGACCACCGGCGCGGGCGTCGCGCCGACGAGCCAAGCGGCGGACGGCGGCACGGATGTGTCGACCGCCGGGCCGGTGCTCGCCCGGACGACGACCGAGCCGCTGCTCACGGCACCCCTCCCCGCCGCCGGGCTCGCAGCGACCGCTGCGACCGGCGCTGCCGCAACCGTGCCGGGCGCGCCGCCCGCGGCCGGTGCGGCGACGACCTTGCCCGCGCCTCTCGCGCCGAACGGAGCCCCCGTCGCCACGCCCGTGAGCGGACCGAACACGGTTGCCGGCCAAGACGAAGTGCCCCCTGCATCGACGGAGCAGGCCGCGGCCGCCCTTGCGGGCACGCCCGCTACCCCCGTGACCGGCCCCGCGGCCGAGATCGCCCTGGCCGCGAGCGGCACCGCGAAGCCCGCGGGCGAGCCCACGCGCAAGCCGCTCGCACCCGCGACGCTCAACGCGGCGGGCAGCGAGACCACGCCACCCGTGCCGGCAGCAGCCACGACCGGTGCTGCGGCGCCGACGTCGAACCTCGAGACGGGCGACGGGGAGGCCCAGCGAGGGTTGACGGGCGACGCCCCGCTCG
>JBMCMJ010000128.1:0-7185 GCA_048615135.1 Pseudomonadota bacterium | reverse complement strand
CCGGAGCCGCCGCCGCATCCCGTCCCCGGCACAACGCAGCCATGCACCCCGCCGGCCGGAGCCGGATCGAACCAAGCCCCTCGGGCCGTGGACTGGCGCGTCGCGCCCGGGCGCTCATCGGCAGGCATTCGAGCCCGCGACCGGTGCGAAAGACGACTAGGAAAATGTGCCGATGTCGTCCAATGTCGCCGAGGCGGCGTGCGTCGGGAGAGGGTTCGGCCGCGGGATCGGCCGGCCGACTTTGCCGCTCCCGATTTGCACAATCGAAGCCAGTCCCCGATTCTCGCTTCGTTTTCAGTAGGTTGAGGGGATATGACCTACCTTGGTCGAGGAGGTGTCGAGCCGGCGGTCGCGATCTAGCTCAGTCGGCGTTGCGTTCGGGGATGCGTCTCCCTACAGTCCGCGCCGCTCAACGCGCCAGCTTCGACGAAAGTGAGCCATGCGCCTTTCCGCCTATTTCCTGCCGCTCCTCAAGGAAAGCCCCGCCGAGGCGCAGATCGTCTCGCACCAGCTGATGCTGCGTGCGGGCATGGTCCGCCAGCTCAGCGCCGGCATCTACTCCTGGCTGCCGATGGGCTACGCCGTCCTGCGCAAGGTCGAACAGATCGTCCGCGAGGAGATGGAGCGGGCCGGCTGCCAGGAAATCCTCATGCCGAGCGTCCAGCCGGCCGAACTCTGGCAGGAAAGCGGGCGCTACGAAGCCTACGGCAAGGAGATGCTGCGCTTCGAGGACCGCCACGAGCGGCCGATGCTGCTCGGCCCCACCCACGAGGAGGTGGTCACCGACATCTTCCGCCGCTGCATCCGCAGCTACCGCGACCTGCCGCAGAACCTTTTCCAGATCCAATGGAAGTTCCGCGACGAAATTCGCCCCCGCTTCGGCGTCATGCGCGGCCGCGAGTTCCTCATGAAGGACAACTACTCCTTCGACCTCGATTTCGAGGGGGCGAAAAAGTCCTACGACAACATGTTCCAGGCCTATCTGCGTACCTTCAAGCGGATGGGGCTGACGGCCATCCCGATGCGCGCCGACAGCGGGGCCATCGGTGGCGACATGAGCCACGAATTCCAGATCCTGGCACCGACCGGCGAGAGCGAGGTCTTCTTCGACGCCGCCTTCGAGGAGGTCGACTTCTTCGCCGAGGATCTCGACATCGAGCGGCTGCAGGACCTCTACGCCGCCACCGACGAGCAGCACGATCCGAGCGCCTGCCCGGTTGCACCGGAGCGGCTGCGCCACGGCCGCGGCATCGAGGTCGGCCACATCTTCTATTTCGGCACCAAGTACTCGAAGTCGATGGGCGCCACGGTGACCGGCCCCGACGGCGAGGACGTGGTGGTCGAGATGGGCAGCTACGGCATCGGCGTGTCGCGGCTGGTGGGCGCATTGATCGAGGCCAACCACGACGACAAGGGCATCATCTGGCCGGAGAGCGTGGCGCCCTTCCGCCTCGGCCTCGTCAACCTCCGCGCCAGCGACGACGCCTGCAGCGCCATGACGAGCGACCTCTACGCCAAGCTCTCCAAGGCCGGCGTGAGCGTGCTCTACGACGACCGCAACGAGAGCCCCGGCGTCAAGTTCGCCACGATGGAGCTGATCGGCCTGCCGCATCAGGTGATCGTCGGCCCGCGCGGGGTGAAGGCGGGGGTGGTCGAGGTCAAGGACCGGCGCACCGGCGAGACGGTCGAACTCAGCCCCGACGCCGTGCTCCAGCGGTTCGCCGGCTGAGCGTGTTCGGTCCGGCCGAGCGCTGGGTGGCGGCCCGTTATCTCCGCCCCAGCCGCGAGCACGGCTTCGTCTCGATCATCACGCTCTTCGCCCTCCTGGGCATCGCCCTCGGCGTCGGCACCCTGATCGTCGTGCTGGCGGTGATGAACGGCTTTCGCGCCGAACTCCTCGACCGCGTGCTCGGCCTCAACGGTCACGTCACCATCCAGGCGGGCCCCGAGGGGCTGCGCGGCTTCGACGACGTCGTGCGCGGCATCGAGCGGGCGCCCACGGTGACCGACGTCACCCCCTTCATCGAGGGCCAGGCGATGGCCGCCGCCAACGGGGTTGCCAGCGGCACGCTGGTGCGCGGCATGAGCCGGGCCGACCTCGAGCAGCGGGCCTATCTGGCGGCGAGCCTGCGGTCCGAGGCGCTCGAGCGGTTCGACGACGGGGGCGTGCTGATCGGCGTGCGCATGGCCCGGCGCATGGGGCTCTTCGCGGGCGACCGGCTGACGCTGATCGCGCCCGACGGTCCGGCCACCCCCTTCGGCACCATGCCGCGGGTGGTCGCCTTCGAGGTCGCCGGCATCTTCGACGTCGGCATGTTCGAATACGACAACGCCGTGATCTTCATGCCGCTCGGGGCGGCGCAGACCTATTTCGGCCTCGAGGACCGGGTGAACGCGATCGACGTGTTCCTCGCCGATCCCGAGCGGGTGCGCGAGAGCCGGGCCCTGATCCAGGCGGCGGTCGGCAACCGCGGCTGGGTGACCACCTGGGAGGAGGTCAATGCCCAGTTCTTCAACGCGCTCCTGGTCGAGCGCAACGTCATGTTCCTCATCCTGACGCTGATCATCCTGGTGGCCGCCTTCAACATCATCACCGGCTTGACCATGCTGGTCCGCTCCAAGGGCCGCGACATCGCCATCCTGCGGACCATGGGCGCCACGCGCGGTGCCATCATGCGTATCTTCTTTCTCGCCGGGATGAGCATCGGCACCCTCGGCACCCTGATCGGCTTCGCGTTGGGCCTCGCCTTCGCCAGCAACATCGACGGCATCAGGCGCCTCCTCGAGCGCCTGACAGGTGCCGAACTCTGGGCCGCCGAGATCCGCTTTCTCTCGCAATTGCCGGCGCGGATCGAGGTGGCGGACGTGGTGAGCGTCGTGGCGATGGCGCTGGTGCTCTCGCTGCTCGCGACCCTCGCACCTTCGTGGCGCGCCGCCCGGCTCGACCCGGTCGAAGCGCTCAGACGGGAGTAGGGACGCTGCGCGCACCGGCTCTGGCCCTGGACGGCATCCGCCGCAGCTTCGTGCAGGCGGGGGCCCGGATCGACGTGCTCCAGGGGATCGACCTGGAGGTGCGGCGGGGCGAACTCGTGGCCCTGGTCGGCGTCTCGGGGGCCGGCAAGTCGACGCTTCTGCACATCGCGGGGCTCCTGGAGCGGGCCGATGCGGGCGAGGTGCGCGTGCTCGGCGAGGCGACCTCGGGCCGCGCGGACCGCGCCCGCACCCGCCTGCGCCGCGAGACCATCGGCTTCGTCTATCAGTTCCACCACCTCTTGCCCGAGTTCACCGCCACCGAGAACGTCGTCCTGCCGATGCGCCTCGCCGGCATGGGCCGGGCCGCGGCCGAGGCCCGTGCTCGGGACCTGCTCGGCGGGTTCGGCCTCGCCGAGCGGCTGCACCACCGCCCCGCACAGCTTTCGGGCGGCGAGCAGCAGCGCGTCGCGATGGCCCGGGCGCTCGCCAACGCGCCGGCCCTGGTGCTCGCCGACGAGCCCACGGGCAATCTCGACGAGGCGACCGCGCGAAACGTATTCGACACCTTTCGCGCCGTCCTGAAGCAGGCCGATGCCGGGGCGCTGATCGCCACCCACGACCGCCGCCTCGCGGCCAGGCTCGACCGTGTGCTGGAGCTGAGGCAAGGTCGCCTGCACACCCTCGAGCCGGAGACGACGCCGCCATGAGCCACGCCAGCTTCGTGCACCTGCGTGTCCGCACCTGCTGGTCCCTGCTCGAGAGCACCGTCCGTCCCGACCGCCTGATCGCCGCCTGCCAAAAGGAGCGCATGCCGGCGGTCGCGATGACCGACCACGCCGCCCTGTTCGGTGCGGTCGACTTCGGCGGCAAGGCTGCCTCGGGCGGCGTCCAGCCCATCGTCGGCTGCCTGTTGCCGGTCCTGGCCGCGACCACCGAGCGCGGCGAGCCGATCACCGGCGAGGTCGTCCTGCTCTGCCGCAACGAGGCCGGCTACGGCTCGCTGATGCAGCTTCTCGCCAAGGCCTATCTGGAGGGCGAGCCGCGCGAGGTGTGGGTCGACCCCGACACGCTCGCGGCCCACCACGAGGGCCTGATCCTGCTCACCGGTGGCGCCGAGGGGGCACTCGGCCGGCTGCTCCAGGCCGGCCGCACCGACGAAGCGAAGGCCGTGCTGGAGCGGCTTGCCGCGGCCTTCGCCGGGCGTACCTATGTCGAGCTGATCCGCACCGGCAGCGAGGCCGAGGCCCGGACCGAGCCGTGGTTCGTCGACCGTGCCTACGACCTCGATCTGCCGCTGGTCGCCACCAACGACGTCCGCTTTCTCGCCGAGCCCGACCACCGCCCGCACGACGCGCTGGTCTGCATCGCCCAGGGCCGCAGGCTGGTCGAGGAGGACCGGCCGCGGGTCAGCCCCGAGCATCGCTTCAAGACCGCCGAGGAGATGGCGGCGCTGTTCGAGGACCTGCCGGAGGCGATCGCCAACACCCTGGTGGTGGCGAGGCGCTGCGCCTTCAAGATCGACGGCCGAAAGCCCATCCTGCCGGCGTTTCACGGCGGGGAGGGCCGTGACGAGGCGGCGGAACTGCGCGTCCAGGCCCGAGACGGCCTGGAGCGGCGGCTCGACCGCCATGTCCGGCCCAACCTCCGGGGCGACGTCGAGGCCGAACTCGAGCGCTACCGCGAGCGGCTGGCGTTCGAGCTGGACGTCATCGTCAGCATGGACTTTCCGGGCTACTTCCTGATCGTTTCCGACTTCATCCGTTGGGCGAAGGGGCAGGGCATCCCGGTGGGGCCGGGGCGCGGTTCGGGGGCCGGTTCGGTGGTCGCCTGGGCGCTCGAGATCACCGACCTCGATCCCCTGCGCTTCGGCCTCCTGTTCGAGCGCTTCCTCAATCCCGAGCGCGTGTCGATGCCGGACTTCGACATCGACTTCTGCCAGGACCGCCGCGACGAGGTGATCGCCTACGTCGCCGACAAATACGGCCACGACCGGGTGGCGCACATCATCACCTTCGGCCGTCTGCAGGCCCGTGCCGTGGTGCGCGACGTCGGCCGGGTGATGGGCCTGCCCTACGGCCAGGTCGACCGCATCTCCAAGCTGATCCCGCACAACCCGGCCAACCCGCCGACCATCGAGCAGGCGCTCGAGATGGAGCCGCGGCTCGACCAGGAACGCCGCCAGGACGACCAGATCGCCGATCTGATCGACGTCGCGCAGAAGCTGGAGGGCCTGCCCCGCCACGCCTCGACGCACGCGGCAGGCGTCGTCATCGGCGACCGGCCGCTCAGCGAACTGGTCCCCCTCTACCGCGACCCCCGCTCGCCGATGCCGGTGACGCAGTTCGACATGAAGGCCGCGGAGAAGGTCGGGCTCGTCAAGTTCGACTTTCTCGGCCTCACCACCCTGACGCTGCTCCGCACCGCCGAGAAGCTGGCCAACGAGGTGCTCGGCGCCAGCCTCGTGCTGGACGAGTTGCCGCTCGACGATCCGGCCGCCTATGCGGTGATGGCCCGGGCCGACACCAACAACGTATTCCAGCTCGAATCCGGCGGCATGAAGGCGGCGCTGAAGGAGCTCAAGCCCGACTGCTTCGAGGACATCATCGCCATGGTGTCGCTCTACCGGCCGGGGCCGATGGACAACATCCCGCGCTATATCGCGGTCAAGCACGGCCGCGAGGACCCGGCCTATCTGCACCCCAAGCTCGAGCCGATCCTGAAGGAGACCAACGGGGTCATCATCTACCAGGAGCAGGTGATGCAGATCGCCCGCGACCTGGCGGGCTATTCGCTCGGCGGCGCCGATCTCCTGCGCCGGGCGATGGGCAAGAAGATCAAGGCGGAGATGGACCAGCAGCGCGCGGTGTTCGTCACGGGTGCCGTCGAGCGCGGCATCGAGGAGGGGCTCGCCAACACCATCTTCGACCAGGTCGCGAAGTTTGCCTCTTACGGTTTCAACAAGAGCCACGCGGCGGCCTACGCGCTGCTCGCCTACCAGACGGCCTATGTGAAGGCGCACCATCCGCTCGCCTTCTTCGCCGCCGCCATGACCATGGACCGGGCCAACCACGCGCGGCTCGCCAACGCCCGCGAAGAGATGGTCCGCCAGGGAATCGAACTGCTCGGCCCCGACGTCAACCGCTCGGGCGTCATGTTCGCCATCGAGCACGTCCGCCGGGGCGATGGCACCACCGCACCCGGTGCCGTCCGCTTCGCCCTTGCCGCCATCAAGGGCGTCGGCGAGCAGGCGATGGCGGCCTTGGTCGCCGAGCGCGAGGCGAACGGCGCGTTCGCCGATCTCTTCGATCTCTGCGCCCGGCTGGGCCCCAAGGTGCTCAACCGGCGTCTGCTCGAGGGCCTGATCCGCGCCGGTGCCCTCGATTCGTTCGGCCCCAACCGGGCGGTGCATCTGGAGGCGATCGAGGCGGCGCTGCGCTACGGCGCGGCCATGGCCGACGCCCGCGCCGCCGATCAGGTGGGGCTGTTCGACAGCCTCGGCGCCGACGTCGCGATCCCCAAGCCCAAGCTGCCGGACGTCCCGCCGCAGCCGATGCTCCAGGTGCTCGACGAGGAGCATCAAGCCCTCGGCTTCTTCCTCTCCGCCCACCCCTTGGACGGCGCGCGCAAGGCGCTCGACCGGATCGGCGTCGCGGCCATCTCCAACCTGTTGCCGCTGGTCCACGAGGGCCGTCAGCGGCTGATCAAGCTCGCCGGCATCTCGGTCGCCAAGCAGGAGCGCAACGGGGCGCGCGGCCGCTTCGCCTTCATCACGCTGTCCGACCCGAGCGGGCAGGTGGAGATCACCGTCTACGGCGACCTGCTCGCCCAGGTGCGCGACCTCTTGGAAAAGACCGATCCCGTCGTGGTCCACGTCGAGGCGCGGGCCGACGGCGACGACCTCCGCCTGATCGCCCAGGACGTGGTGCCGCTCGCGGACGCGATCGACGGGGCGGGGTCCTGGGTCGAGGTCCACGTCGCGGAGGTGCCCGCGATCGACCGCGTGCTCGCCATGCTGCAACCGCAGGGCCAAGGTGCTGCCCGGGTCCGGCTGGTCGTGCCCGGCGAGACCGGCGACGAACGGGTGGTGGTCCAACTCCCCGACACCGCCGTCCTGCCCTTCGCGCTGCGCGCCGACGTCGCCGCGATCCGCGGCGTCCGCGAGGTCCGCGACCTCGGCTGACCACGGGGGCGGACCCGTGCAATGACGCATTC
>JBMCMJ010000127.1:0-7329 GCA_048615135.1 Pseudomonadota bacterium | reverse complement strand
GTGATGGTCGGCATCGCGCTCGTGATCGAGAGCTGGCTCAACGCCGGTGCGACGGCGGCCAACCGCGGCCGCGTGTTCGCCACCTACATGGTGGTCAACCTCTCGGCCCTGGCCCTGGGTCAGTTGCTGCTCACGACCAACGATCCGGCGGATTTCCAGCTCTTCGCCCTGGTCGCGATGCTGTTCGCGCTCTGCCTCGTGCCGACCGCGGTGGCACGGGTGCGCACGCCCGTCCCGCACGAGCCCACCGGGCTCGGTGCGGGCGAGTTGATCCGCCGTTCGCCGACCGGTGCTGCCGGCTGCTTCGTCGTGGGTCTCGTCGGCGGCGGCTTTTGGGGCATGGCGCCTGTGTTCGCCACCGAACTGGGCTACGACGAGGCGGGGGTCGCCCTGTTCATGGCGGCGGCGATCGTCGGCGGGATGCTCGCTCAGATCCCGGTGGGGCGGCTCTCCGACCGCTTCGATCGGCGCAAGGTGCTCGCCGGCGTCGCAGCGCTTGCGGCCCTCGCCAGTTTCGGCGTCTACTTGGTGGCCGGCGCTGCCTTCGCCGGGCTGATCGCCGCCGCCCTCCTCTTCGGCGCCACCAAATTTCCGCTCTACGGCGTCGCGGTCGCCCGCGCGCACGACGTGCTCCGCCCCGAACAGGCGCTCGAGGCGACGCGCGGGCTGATGCTCGTCTTCGGGGTCGGTGCCGCCATCGGCCCGTTCCTGGCCGGGCTTCTCATGACCGCGCTCGGACCTGCCCTGCTGTTCGGCTGGTTCGCCGTCTGCTTCACCGGCCTCGCGGTCTTCGCCCTGGCCCGCCTTACCAGGACGCGGGCGGTCCCCGCGGAGGCGCAGACCGTGTTCGTGCCGCACTTTCAGACCTCGTCCGAGGCCGTCGAGTTGGCCGAGGGTGACGGCGTCCAGCCCACGCCCGCAGCACCATGACCGCCACCGGTGGCCGGGTTCGGGCCCGCGCGTGGTTGCTCGCCGAGCGGCTGGATGCGGCGGGCCTCGTGCCGGACGGCGTGTGGCGCAGCGGGCCGCTCGCGCTCACCGCCGAAGCGGGTGTCGCCGCCTTCGCGTTCCGCTGGGGTGCGGTGGTGATGATCGGCGGCGACGAGAGCGCCGAACGGACGCTTCTGGAGCGGGTTCGGGCGCGGGCGGACCAACCACTCGCCACCGCCTTCGAGGAAACCGCGTGGCTGGAGCCGGCGAGCCGCGACGACGTGGAGGCCGACGGTACGATCCGGCTCGGCGCGTTCGACACGGAGCATCTGGCTCTGGTCGCCGACGTGCTGGCGAAGAGTGCGGCCCTCGCGCACCAGGAGGAACGCCTCGGCCAGACGCTGGAGCAGATCGCCCCGGCGGTGGAACGGCTGGAGCGGCGCGGCCGCTTCGCCCGCTCCACCCGCCCGCTGCTGCGCGCCATCGGTGCGGCGCTGGCCGCCCGCTCGCGGGCCACCGCCCGGGTCGAGGTCGAGGACAAGCCGGATCTGCTCTGGGTGCGGCCCGATCTGGAACCCCTGCACGCGCGCTTGGTCGACGAGTTCGAGCTGAAGGAGCGCAGCACGGCATTGGAGCGCAAGCTCGTGCTGATCGGCGAGACCGTCCAGACGCTCCTCTCGCTGGTCGAGGCGCGGCGCTCGCTCGGCCTCGAACTCGCGGTCGGCACGCTGGTCGCCATCGAGGTCCTGACCGCGCTCTACCAGTCCTTTCTGGGCTGACGCGCCGGCCCCCTGCCGGGGGAGGTGCGATGACGGGGCGTTTCTTGTGGCTCGACGACCGCTCTGCTACACCCGAGCCACCTTTGCGGCAGTGCCGCAAACACCAAGCAACCATGAGGGTGGCCCAGGGCTTTGGCCGACGAAACGCTGACCAAGGCGCTCGATATCGTGCCCATCGAGGAGGAGATGAAGCGCTCCTACCTCGACTACGCGATGAGCGTGATCGTGAGCCGGGCGCTGCCCGACGTGCGCGACGGGCTCAAGCCCGTGCATCGCCGCATTCTCTACGCCATGGACCAGGGCGGCTACGGCGTCGGCCGGCCGCACCGCAAGTCGGCGCGCATCGTCGGCGACGTGATGGGCAAATACCACCCGCACGGCGACAGCGCGATCTACGACGCCATGGTCCGCATGGCGCAGGACTTCTCCATGCGCCTGCCCTTGATCGACGGGCAGGGCAATTTCGGCTCGCTCGACGGCGATCCGCCGGCGGCGATGCGCTACACCGAGGCCCGGCTCGCCCAGGCCGCCTCCACGCTGCTGGCCGACATCGACAAGGACACGGTCGACTTCCGGCCGAACTACGACGAGAGCGACGAGGAACCCTCGGTCCTCCCGGCGCAGTTCCCCAACCTGCTGGTCAACGGGGCCGGCGGCATCGCCGTCGGCATGGCGACCAACATCCCGCCGCACAATCTGGGCGAGATCATCGACGCGTGTACGGCCCTGGTCGACCGCCCCGATCTGGACACGGCCGAGCTGATCGAGATGGTGCCGGGGCCGGACTTCCCCACGGCCGGCATCATCATGGGCAAGGCCGGCATCCAGCGCGCCTATCTGGAGGGCAAGGGCGGCATCGTCCTGCGCGGCCGGGCAGCGATCGAGGAGATCCGCAAAGACCGCTTCGCCGTGGTCATCACCGAGATCCCCTATCAGGTGAACAAGTCCAAGCTGGTCGAGCGGATCGCCGAGGTGGTCCGCGAGAAGCGGGTCGAGGGCGTCTCCGATCTGCGCGACGAGAGCGACCGGCGCGGCGTGCGGGTGGTGGTCGAGCTGAAGCGCGACGCCGACGGCGAGGTGGTGCTCAACCAACTCTACCGCTTCACGCCGCTGCAGACTTCCTTCGGCATCAACATGGTGGCCCTGTCGGGTGGGCGCCCGCAGCAGCTCACGCTGCGGGCCATCCTCGAGGAGTTCCTGGCGTTCCGCGAGGAGGTCATCCTCCGGCGCAGCGCCTTCGATCTGCAGAAGGCCCGCGACCGCGCGCACAACCTGATCGGCCTGATCGTCGCCGTCGCCAACATCGACGAGGTGATCCGCCTGATCCGCGCCAGCGCCGACGTCGACGAGGCACGCGCCGCCCTTTTGGCCCGCGACTGGCCGATCGCCGACATCGGCCCGTTTCTCGCCCTGGTCGAGGAGACGCCCACCGGCACCGCCGGCACGTACCGGCTGAGCGAGGTCCAGGCCAAGGCCATCCTCGATCTGCGCCTGCAGCGGCTGACCGCGCTCGAGCGGCAGAAGCTCGAGGACGAGATCAAGGAGCTGGGCGAACGGATCGCCGAACTCCTCTCCATCCTGCGCTCCCGCGAGAAGCTCCTGACCGTTCTCAAGGACGAGTTGGCGCTGGTGAAGGCGAAGTTCGCCAACCCCCGGCGCACCGAGATCGACGAGACCGGCGACGTCGATATCGACATCGAAGAGTTGATCCCGCGCGAGGACATGATCGTCACGGTCACGCGCAAGGGCTACATCAAGCGCGTGCCGCTCGCGACATACCGGGCGCAGCACCGGGGCGGTAAGGGCCGCTCGGGCATGGCGACCCACGAGGACGACTTCGTCACGCGGCTGTTCGTCGCCAACACGCACACGCCGGTGCTGTTCTTCTCCAGCCTCGGCAAGGTCTACAAGCTCAAGGTCTACAAGCTGCCACTCGGCACGCCCCAGTCGCGCGGCCGGGCGATGGTCAACCTGTTCCCGCACGTCGCGGCCGACGAGAACATCACCGCGGTGATGCCGCTTCCGGAGGACGAGCGGACCTGGGCCGATCTGCACGTCATGTTCGCGACCAATCGCGGCAAGGTCCGGCGCAACGACCTGTCCGATTTCACCTTCGTGCCGGTCAACGGCAAGATCGCGATGGGGCTGGAGGACGACGACCGGCTGGTCGACGTGCAGGTGTGCGATGCCGGCCAGGACATCCTGCTCGCGGCCAAGGGCGGCAAGTGCGTCCGCTTCCCGGTCACCGCCGTGCGCGTCTTCCAGTCGCGCAGTTCGACCGGCGTGCGCGGGATGGACCTTGCCCCCGGCGACGAGGTGGTCTCGATGTCGGTGCTGAAGCACGTGACGATCGACATCGAGGAACGCGACGCCTATCTCCGCTCGCGCCGCCGGACGGGCGAGGAGGACGAGGGGGCAACGCTGGATCCGGCCCGCGTCGCCGAACTGGCCGCGGCCGAGGAGATGATCCTCACCGTCACCGAGCGCGGCTACGGCAAGCGCACCTCGGCCTTCGAGTACCGCGTCACCAACCGCGGCGGCCAGGGGATCATCAACATCGAGACCTCGGCCCGCAACGGTGCGGTGGTCGCCACCTTCCCGGTCGGCGACGACGACCAGATCGTGCTCACCACCTCCGGCGGTCAGGTCCTGCGGACCCCCGTGAGCGGCGAGCGCGGCGTGCGGATCACCGGGCGCAACGCGCAAGGCGTGATCATCTTCGACGTCGGCGCCGAGGAGCGGGTCGTGTCGGTCGCACGCATCGGCGAGACGGGCGAGAACGGGGACGACGTGAACGGCAAGGCGGGCGACGAGGAGGACACATGACCTTCCGCGTGGGCGTCTATCCGGGCACCTTCGATCCGATCCACAACGGCCACATCGACATCATCCGCCGCGCCACCCGCATGCTCGACCGCCTCGTGGTCGCCGTGGCCGCCAATGCCGGTAAGGGCCCCCTGTTCGATCTCGAGGAGCGGACCCGGCTGGTCGAGCGCGAGGTCGCCCTCCTGATGGCCGGCAACCGCACCAACGGCTGTCGGGTCGAGGTCAAGCCCTTCTCCAACCTTCTCGTGCATTTCGTGAAGGCCGAGGGCGGCCACGTCATCATCCGCGGGCTGCGGGCCGTCTCCGATTTCGAATACGAGTTCCAGATGGGCGCCAACAACGCGCGGCTGAATCCGGACGTGGAAACCCTCTTCTTGATGGCGGCCGAGACCACGCAGTTCATCTCCTCGCGGTTCGTCAAGGAGATCGGCGCGCTCGGCGGGGACGTCTCCAGCTTCGTCTCGCGCCACGTCTACGACGCGCTGCTCGTCAAGTTCGAGGAGACCGGGCGCAGCAGCGGATGAGGCTCGAGCACTTCGACTTCGCCCTGCCCCGCCGGCAGATCGCCCAGGCGCCGGTCAGCCCTCGGGAGACGGCGCGGCTGTTGCAGGTGGGCACGCGCCTGGTCGATCGGCGGGTGGCCGACCTCGTCGACCTGATCGACGACCGTGACCTCCTGGTGGTCAACGACACCAAGGTGATCCCGGCGCGGCTGCACGGCCGGCGCGGCACGGCCCGGATGGAATTGCTGCTGCACGAGCCGCTCGGCGGCAGCGTCTGGCGGTGCTTCGCCAAGCCGGCGCGCAAGGCCCGCCCCGGTGACCGGATCGACATCGCACCCGGCTTCGCCGCCCACATCCTCGCTAATCTGGGTGGCGGCGAGGTCGAGGTGGACCTGTTGGCCGACCGCGACCTCGAAGGAGCGCTCGAGGCGCACGGGGTGATGCCGCTGCCCCCCTATATCGAGCGGCCGGCGGAGGGCCGGGCGAGCGATCGGCACGACTACCAGACGATCTTTGCCGACAAGCCGGGGGCCGTGGCGGCACCGACCGCCTCGCTGCACCTCACCGAGCCCCTGATGGCGGCCCTGTCGCAGCGCGGTGCGAGTGTGGTGCGCCTGACCCTCCACGTCGGCGCCGGCACCTTCCTGCCGGTCAAGGTCGATGACAGCCGCGACCACCGGATGCACGCGGAACGCTACGAGGTCGATGTCGAGGCCGCCGAGCGGCTGTCCGCCCACCGCGCCCGGGGCGGCCGCGTGCTGGCCTGCGGGACGACCGTGCTCCGCACCCTGGAAACGGTGCATCGTTTTGACGGTCGCTACGTCGCGGCCCAGGGCAAGACCGACGTGTTTCTGCAGCCCGGAGTGGCCATCCGCGGCGCCGACCGCCTCCTGACCAATTTCCACCTGCCGAAATCGACGCTGTTCATGCTGGTCGCGGCCTTCTCGGGCCTGGAACGGATGAAGCGCGCCTACGCCCACGCGGTGCGCAGCGGCTACCGCTTCTTCTCCTACGGCGATGCCTGTCTGCTGGAGCGCACCGCCCGATGAGCGCCTTCGGCTTCGATGTGTCGGCGACGGACGGTCGCGCGCGACGCGGCCGCCTCGCCACCGCCCACGGGATCGTCGAGACGCCCGTGTTCATGCCGGTCGGCACCGCCGCCACGGTCAAGGCGATGACGCCCGAGATGGTCGCCTCGACCGGCGCCTCGATCGTGCTCGCCAACACCTACCACCTGATGCTGCGGCCGGGAGCCGAGCGGGTGGCGAGGCTCGGCGGCCTGCACCGCTTCATGCGCTGGCCGGGGCCGATCCTGACCGATTCCGGCGGCTATCAGGTGATGTCGTTGGCCGAGCGCCGCACGCTCACCGAGGACGGCGTTACCTTCGCCTCGCATCTGGACGGCTCCAGGCACCATCTCACACCCGAGCGCTCGACCGAGATCCAGCACCTGCTCGATGCCACCATCACCATGCAGCTGGACGAGTGCCCGGCTTGGCCGATCGACGAGGACGCGTCCGACGCGTCGATGCAGCTCTCCCTGCGCTGGGCCGAACGCTCCAGGCGCGCCTTCGTGGCGCGCGAGGGCTACGGCCAGTTCGGCATCGTCCAGGGCAGCACGTTCGCCGACCAGCGCCTCGCCTCGGCCGAGGGTCTGCAGCACATCGGCTTCGAGGGCTATGCGATCGGCGGCCTCGCCGTCGGCGAGCCGCAGGCCGTCATGTTCGACGTGCTGGATGTCACCTGCCCGGCCCTGCCCCACGACCGGCCGCGATACCTCATGGGAGTCGGCAAGCCGGACGACATCGTCGGTGCCGTGCTGCGCGGCATCGACATGTTCGACTGCGTGCTGCCGACCCGCTCCGGCCGGACCGGACAGGCCTTCACCCGCTTCGGCGCGGTCAACCTGAAGAATGCCCGGCACAAGGACGACCCCCGCCCGCTCGACGAGGCGAGCGACTGCCCGGCCGCCCGTGACTACAGCCGCGCCTATCTCCACCACCTCGTCAAGTCGGGCGAGATTCTGGGCGCGATCCTGCTCACCTGGAACAATCTCTGGTTCTACCAGAGCCTCGTCCGGCGGCTGCGCATGGCGATCGAAGCGGGCCGCGTCGAGGCCGAAGCGGCGGCCTTCCTCGACGACTATCGCCAGGGCGACATCGCCCTCCGCACTGCCACCCCTTGACCCGGCGCCCGCCCTGGCGATGATCCGCCCGGGCGCATAGCTCAATTGGCAGAGCAGCGGACTTTTAATCCGCGGGTTCAGGGTTCGAGTCCCTGTGCGCCCACCA
>JBMCMJ010000126.1:0-7337 GCA_048615135.1 Pseudomonadota bacterium | reverse complement strand
AAGAGAAGGGGGCTTTTGGCCCCCTTCGACCCCCGAAGACGGTTCAAAGCAGCTCGGCGCCGGAGTTGGTCGCCGGGTCAAGTTCGGGGGCGAGACGGCCGGTGGGGGCGGCGGGCTTGCCGCCGCGGCGGGGCAGGAAACGGCCGCTGCCGGGGGCGGCGCGGACGGTGAAGTCGTCCACCACCACCTCGCCGCGACGCAGCACCGTCGTCGGCCAGCCCTTCACCGTCATACCCTCGAACGGGGTGTAGCCGGTCGCATCGCAAGCGAGCGCGGCGGTCAGGGTGACGTCTTTCTCCGGATCCCAGATCAGGAGGTCCGCGTCCTTGCCGATGGCGATCGAGCCCTTGCGGTCGTCCAGGTTGTAGAGCCGCGCGGGCTCGGTGCAGGCGATCCTGACGAAGGCGTGCGCGTCGCCGTGGCCGCGATTGACCATCTCGTGCCACAGGATCGGCAGGCGGAAGGCGAGGCCCGGCATGCCGTTCGGCACCTCCTTGAAGCTCGGCTCCGGCCCGGCTTGGTACTTGCCCGTGGCATCCGCCGCGTAGGGCGCGTGATCGGAGGAGACGGTCTGCAACGTGCCGTCGGCGAGCGCCTGCCACAGCGCCGCCTGGTCGTGCGGCTCGCGCAGGGGCGGGCTGCAGATCCACTTGGCCCCCTCGCCGCCCGGCCGGTCGAGGTCGTCTTTGCTCAACACGAGGTAATGGGTGCAGGTCTCGGCCCAGAGCTTGGCGCCGGCGGCACGGGCGCGGCGCACCGCGGCCAGCCCTTCCACCGTCGAGACGTGGAAGATCATCACCGGCTGGTCGAGCAGGAGGCTCATCGCCGCCGCCCGGTCGATCGCCTCGGCCTCGCCGACGCGCGGATGGCTGACGGCATGGAACTTGGGGTGAGTGTAGCCGCGCTCGACCAGCCTTCCGGCCAACCACTGGATCATGCCGTGGTTCTCGGCGTGGATGCACACCATCAGGCCGTGCCGCCGGGCCGCCTCGAGGACGGCGAGCGTCTGACCGTCGTCGAGGCGGATCCGGTCGTAGGTGAGAAAGATCTTGAGCGAGCCGTGGCCGGCGGCCGCCAGCGGCGGCAAGTCCTCCTCCAGCACGTCGGGGCGCGGTTCGGCCAGGATCAGGTGGAAGGCGTAGTCGACCAGCGCCCCCTTGGCGGCGAGCGCGTGGTAGTCCTCGACGACCGTCTTCAGCTTCATGCCGACATGCTGGGCGGCGAAGGAGATGACCGTCGTGGTGCCGCCCATTGCGGCCGAGCGGGTGGCACTCAGGAAGGTGTCGGCGTTCATCATGCCGGACGCCGAGAGCTGCTCGATGTGGCAGTGACTGTCGACCCCGCCCGGCAGCACCAGCTTGCCGGCCGCGTCGAGGGTTGCGGCCCCCTCGAGCCCGGTGCCGATCTGCACGATCCGGCCGTCCTTGATGCCGAGATCGGCGTCGTAGCCGTCGACGGCGGTGACCACGCGGCCGTTCTTGATGACGAGGTCGAGCATGGTCAGCGCCTCCACTCGGGCTTAAGTCACGACGATCGGCGGTCGCTAGCACGAGGAGCAGACGGGAACCATGGCCACGGGCGACATCCTGGTGATCAACCCGAACTCGAACCCGGAGGTCACGGCGGGGCTGGACCGCGCCGTCGAGCCGCTGCGCGTGAAGGACGGGCCGGCCATCCGCTGCATGACCCTGGACGACGGGCCGTTCGGCATCGAGAGCCAAGCGGATGGGGCTGCCGTCGTCCTGCCGCTGCGCCGGATCGTCACCACGAGCGACGCCGCCGCCTTCGTCATCGCCTGCTACAGCGACCCCGGCCTGATGGTCTGCCGCGAGGCGACCGCGAAGCCCGTGTTCGGCATCGCCGAGAGCGGCGTGCTGGCAGCTTTGCAGCGGGGCGAACGGTTCGGCGTGGTGGCCATCCTCGAGCGCTCGATCCCCGGCCATCTGCGCACGCTCCGCCAGCAGGGGCTGAGCGCTCGGCTGGCAGGCGAGCGCGCGCTCGAGCTCACCGTCGCCGAACTGGCCGACGAGGCCCGCACCTGGGACAAGCTGCTGCACACGGCACTTGCGCTGCGCGATCAGGACCGGGCGGACGTGGTGATCCTCGGCTGCGCCGGCATGAGCCGCTATCGGGCCCGGCTCGAGCAGACCCTGCGCATCCCCGTCATCGACCCGACCCAGGCGGCCGTCGCCGCCGCCCTCGGCACGCTGCTCCTGCAGGGGGGACGATGAGCACGACCGTGGGCGAACGCACGCCGCATCCCTTCGTGCAGCTCGGCTGGGGTGGCAGCAAGACCGACCGGCTGTCGCGCCTGCCCTTCGCCAAGGGCGTGGGGCTGGTGCTGGCGTGCTTCGCCGGTTCGATCCTGATCCTGAACGGGCTCGTCTGGCTCGGCGAGGCGTTGATCGGCGATGCCCCGCCCTCGGTGCTGGTCACGCTGGTGCAGGTTCTGGGCTTTCTGGTCGCAGGGTTCGTGGCCGCGGCCGCGGGCCTGCTGGCCTATGCCTTCTTCAATCTCATCGCCAAGCGGCTGCGGGATTTGGGGATGCCCGGCTGGAAGACGGTTGCGGTCCTGACCATGCTCGGTACCGCCTTTTCCTTCGCCGCACCGCTGGTTGCCACCCTTGCCTATATCGCCGTGGTATGGACCTTGCTGTTGGGTCTGCCGAGCAGCCCGCGTCCCTACGTCTATGTGGAGCCCCGATGACCGAGCCCCGCCGTTTCCGTCTCGCCGCCGCCCAATTGGGCCCGATCCAGAAGGCCGAAAGCCGGCAGGCGGTGGTCGTGCGGATGCTCGACCTGCTGGAACAAGCGCATGCCGAGGGGGCGACGCTGGTCGTCTACCCGGAACTCGCGCTGACCACGTTCTTTCCGCGCTGGTACATGGAGGATCAGGCCGAGGTGGACGCATGGTTCGAGCGCGAAATGCCGAACGCTGCCACACGCCCCCTGTTCGAGCGGGCGAAGGATCTCGGGATCGGCTTCACCTTCGGCTACGCTGAACTGACGCCCGACGGCCATCACTTCAACACCTCGATCCTGGTCGACCGCGAGGGCCGGATCGTCGGCAAGTACCGCAAGGTCCACCTGCCGGGGCACAGCGCGTACGACACCGAGCGTGCCTTCCAGCACCTGGAGAAGCGCTATTTCGAGCCGGGCGATCTCGGCTTTCCGGTGTGGCGGGCGATGGGCGGCGTGATGGGCATGTGCATCTGCAACGACCGCCGTTGGCCGGAAACCTGGCGGGTGATGGGGCTGCAGGGCGTGGAACTGGTCCTGCTCGGCTACAACACCCCGAGCGTGAACTCGCAGAAGAGCGAGGAAGGGCCGGAGGACCGGCTGTTCCACAACCGCCTGTCGGTCCAGGCCGGCTGCTACCAGAACGCCACCTGGGGTGTGGCGGTGGCCAAGGCCGGCGTCGAGGACGGCCATCCCCTGATCGGCGGCTCGCTGATCGTCGATCCCAACGGCAAGATCGTGGCGGAAGCGAACAGCGAGGCGGACGAACTGCTGGTGGCCGACATCGACCTCGATGCCTGCGCCTTCGGCAAGTCGACCATCTTCGACTTCGCCCGCCACCGCCGCCCGGAGCACTACGGCCGGATCGTCGAGCAGGCGGGCGCCACACCGCCGGCCTGATCAATCCGGCTGATCGGCCCCGGCGCGGTAGGTTTCGCTCTGCCGATAGCGCTGCCAACCCCAGCGGAGCGTCGTCACGACGACCGCGGTGCCCGGCAGCGCCAAAAGGGCACCGATCAGACCGAACAGCCGGCCGCCCAGCATCACGGCGAAAATGATCAGGACCGGGTGGATCTCGATCTCGCGGCCGACCAGGACCGGCACCAGGACCAGCGTTTCGAGCATTTGCGCCGAGCCGTAGACCAGCAGCACCAGCAGCAGGAGCCACCAGCCCTCCTGCTGCGCCGCGGCCAACACCAGGGCGAGGACCAGCATCGTGATGTTGCCGAGCACCGGCACGAGGGCCGCGAGGCCCGTCAACAGGCCGATCAACCAGCCGAAGGGCAGGCCGATCAGGGTCAGACCGACGCCGTGCACGATCGCCTGCACCGTGCAGACCAGCCCCTGGCCGCGCAGATAGGCGCCGAGCGCGTCGCCCACCTCGTCCAGCCACGAGCGGAACGCGTCCTGGAACCGGCAGGGAACGAGCGCCACGGTGCGGCCGCGCAGGGCCTCGGCGTGGGCCAAGAAGATGTAGAGCACGATCGGGACGAGCAGGAAAAGGATGAGGCCCGACACCACCGCACCGCCCAGGTCGAGGACGTCGAGCAGCGCCGGCGCCAGTTCCTCGACGGTCGGCGCCACCCGCTCGCCGACCTCCTGCAACACCTCGCGCAAGGGCGGCTGAGCCGGCAGCCGAGCCGCCCAGACCTCCTCCAGCCGCTCGACCACTCGCATGGCATCGTCGCCGAGCGTCCGGAAGAGGCGGCGGATCTCCAAAACGAGCAGCGGCAGGACACCGAGCGCGAGGGCCAAGGTCAAAAGCCCGGTGAAGGCCGTAACCAGCAGCGCCGCCGGTGTCCGCGGCAGCCCGATGCGACCCAACCGCTCGACCAGGGGGGCGAGCAGCAGCGCGAGCAACAGGCCGATGACCAGGGGCAGCGCCAGGGTACCGGCCAACAACAGCCCGGCCGCGATACTGGCGAGCGTGGCGGCGAGCGCGATCCCTTGGCGGCGGGCGAGGGACATCGACCTGGACGCCTGCGCTGGACGGCGCGGCCGCGTGCCGCACCCAGGGCCTGCTTAGGCGAAGCGGCGCCGGTCGTGAAGGCCGGATATCGGCCGGGCTCAGGCGGCGTGGGCGCCGATCAGCGGGGCCAACTCCCGCATGCGGTCGAACACGAGGTCTGCGCCGGCCGCGTGCAGCTTGCGCCCCTGCGCGTCGGCGAGGCTGCGCGCCGCACCGGCAAAGCCGAACACCGTCATGCCGGCCGCCTTGCCGCCGCGCACGCCGTGCACGGTACTCTCGATGACGAGACAGCGGGCCGCCGGCACGCCCAGCTGGGCTGCGGCGTATTGGTAGATGTCGGGCGCCGGCGGCACCCGATCCAACTGATCGGCGACGAACAACGCCGAGGTGAAATGACGCCACAATCCCACTTGGTGCAGGGCCGCGCGCGTCACCCGCTCGGACGTCGAACTCACCACCCCCACCTGGGCGCGGAGCCGGCGCAGCGCGCCGAGCGCGTCCTGCACGGGAACGAGTTCGCCCGTCCCCGCGGCGATCAGCCGGTCGTCGACCGTATCGGCGAAGTCGGTCGGCAGGGGATGGCCGAACGCGCTCTCCAGACTGGCCCGCACCGAACGATCGGTGGCGCCCTCCAACCGCGCGCCGAGCCCGGTGACCGTCGGCAGACCCGCCGCGGCGAGCGCTTCGGCCCAGGCGCGTTCGCGCGGGGCCGCCATGTCGACGAGCACGCCGTCGAGCCCGAAAAGAACCAGATCGCCGGTGGGCATGCGCACCCCCTTTCGTACCATTCACATCCTATGCACATTCCGTCGGCGGTGAAGCGCCCTGACGACGCAGGCGCCGTCGCGCGGTTCACAAATAAGTACGACCGCGGCAGCATGGCGCCATGTCCCCTGCCGATCACGGTCTCTACGCGCTGCTCTGGCTGAGCTTCGGTCTCGGCCATTCCCTCCTCGCCGGGCGAACGGGTCGACGGCTGCTCGGCCCCCTCGTCGGCCGCTGGCACCGCCTCACCTACAACGTGGTGGCGGTGCTCCACCTCGGCCTCGTGTTCGGTCTGGGCCGCTTCGTGCTCGCCGCGGATGCCGAACCCTTCGACCGGCCGCTGGCCTTGCTCGCCGTGCAAACCTTGATGATCGGCGTGGCCTGCTGGCTGTTCTGGGCCGGTGGGCGACGCTACGACGCGGCGCGATTGCTCGGCACCACCCCGGAGCGCCCGGACGCGCCGCCCGAGCCCCTCGTCACCGACGGCCTCCACGGCCGGATCCGTCACCCGCTCTACGCCGGAGCCCATCTCCTGCTCTGGGGGCTCGTCGGCGACCCGTTGAGTTTGGCGACGGCGCTATGGGGCTCGCTCTATCTCGTCGTCGGGACGTGGTTCGAGGAGCGGCGCCTGCAAGGGCTCTACGGCCGGGCCTACGACGACTACCGTCGGCAGGTGCCGTCGCTCGTGCCTCGCCTGCGCCCATGAGCCGCGTCGCCGGATGCGAAATCAGGCACTGGCGACGAACCGTTCCTCCATCTCTTCGCCGCAGAGCTCGCCGGCCACTTGGTTGCGGCCCCGTTGCTTGGCCCGGTAGAGCAGCGCATCGGCGCGACGGATTGCCGCATCCAGATCCTCGCCCCGATCGAGAGTGGTGACCCCGACGCTGATTTTGGGCCGCACGATGCGGCTCGCCGAGGTCTCGACGGCGAGTGCGTCCACCGCCCGTCTCGCCCGCTCGACGATCGTGTGCGCGGCCCGCGGACCGACATCCCAAAGGCACGCGAGGAACTCTTCGCCGCCGAAACGGCAGAGCACGTCCGTGGGCCGGATCTCGTCGCGCAGGGCCGCTGCGACCGTGGCGAGAACCCGGTCACCCGCGTCGTGCCCGTGGTCGTCGTTGATCCGCTTGAAGTGGTCGATGTCGATCATCGCCACGCCGATCGGCGTGGCGTCGCCGCGCCCGAGATCGACCAGCCGCCGCGCCCGCTCGAAAAAGGCGGAACGGTTGGCAAGGCCGGTCAGGTCGTCGGTCTCGGCCCGGGTCCTGAGCGCCGAAGCCAGCTCGCGCACCGCACGGGTCGAGCGGTCGATTTCGTTCTGCAACCGACGTGTACCGGTCTTGACGGCATGGAAGAGGACCAACTCGAGCGCGATCAACGCGAGCACGGCGTAGACCACGGCGGAGACGAGGCCGAACCGATACTCCGTAATCGCCGCCGAGACGTCGTCCCAGACGACCACCCAGTCGACCGGCTCCGCTTGGCCGACGCGAAGCCCCGCGTAGTCGTGCAACGGCCAAGCGGCTGCAAGGACGGCAACGGTGCGCCCCCGGTCATCGGCGAGATCGATGCGCGCGATGCGCGGCCGCTCGTCACCGGTCTCGACCATCAAGCGGCCGCGCGCCGCCTGCAGCACGTCGACGATCCGCCCACTGGTGGTCGCCTCCAGCACGCATGCACAGCCGTCGAGATCGATCACGTGGCGACCGCGATGCTCGGCGAACATGGCCGCGTCCACCCGATCGGCCGGCAGCACCACCGCGAGGTCGCCGGGCTCGCCGCGGCGGATCGCCTCCAGCAGCGGCTGGTAGGCGGTGCCCACCTCGATCGCGCCGATCGGCGGGCCCGAGCGGTCGCCGATCCG
>JBMCMJ010000125.1:0-7381 GCA_048615135.1 Pseudomonadota bacterium | reverse complement strand
GTCATGCATCCTGCTTTCAGCGAGTGATCGACGGCCGCGGTGGCGGCGAGGCCACCCTCCGGAGAACTCCGGGGAGCCGTTGGTCCATGTCATCCTCTTGGCGCGTTCCGTTTCTCCGAGCCTGCATCCTTCGTCGGGTCGCGCGGTACGCCGCTGCCCGCAACCGTTCAGCGTGGACGCGCGGCCAAGTCGGAGAGATCGCCCCGCCGGGTGCCTTCGTGGCGACGCGGTAGGGAGCGGTTCATCGGCGGCAGCTCGACCGCGTCCCAGGCGGGAAACGGCCGCGCTGCTGGCAAGGGACCGTAGTGCAGCAGTTCGACGTAGTAGTCGGGCAGTTCCGGTGCGAACCATCGCTTCGCGGCGACGTGGCGATCGCGGCCGATGGCTAGTCGCTCGATCGGGGTGTCTGGCAAGTCGGCAAGCAGTGCCGCATGGGTGCCCTGGGCCAGCGAGCCGCGGGCAGTGATCAGGGCTGCGACGCAGGCGCCCGCCGGGATCTCGACCGACGGCACCGCCGCACGGTCGATCTTGTAACCCAGGACGGGATGACCCCGCGCGGCGGCATGGAAGGCCAATTCGCCGAGCCAAGTCAGGACATAGGTCGTCTGGCAATCATCCGCACGCGCCGCCAACGCGGCCATCGTCGCATCGACGGGCGTGTTCCAGGAGCCTTTGGCCGTATCCTCGCGGCGGACCAGGTTGTGGAGCCCGGCCAGATTGGTCGCGGCGAGCAGCACAACGCCGAGCAGGGCGGCCGAGCGATACCGCGGTGCTTGCAGTGCCAGGGTGACGACCAGGCCGAGGAGGATGGGAAGCACCGGCGTGACGTTGCGATACTTGGCGCCCATGCCGGTGGCGACCAGGATCGCGATGGCCGCCACGAGGAACCAGACGAGCGGTTCGCCGGCCAAACGGCGGCCGTGCGCCATCAGCAGGACGGCGAGGGTCAGTGCCGTCGTCGCGGCTGTAGCCACGCCGAGCACCGAGAGGGGAAAAATGCCGGTATTGACCAGTATCCCTTGCGCCATACCGACCACGCTGCCGAGTAGCGAGCCGGTTTGGGCGCTGTCGCCGCCGAGCCGATCGAGCGCTTGGTTCTCGGCGACGAAACCCACCAGCTCCCACGAATAGGCGAGACACACGCCCAGGGTGACGACGACGATCGGCAGGCGCTCCGCCCACAACGTGCGGCGACGCTCGAACAGCGCGTAGAGGCCGACGAGCGGCGCCAGCAGCAAGCCCAGATAGCCCAGATAGCAGAGCAGGACGGCGAGCGCGCCGAGCCGGCTCCAATGCGCCCAGGGGTGGGCCGTTCGATCCGCGGCGAGCAGCAGCAGCAGCAGGAGCACGGCGGTGAAGGGGCCGTGCCAGCGCAGACCCGTGGTCCACATCAGCAGGGTCGGCGACAGCACGACGACGGCGAGGGCGGCGAAGAGGGCCAGCCGGTCGAAGGCGACGCGGCGGACCACGTAGGCGCCGAGGCACGACCCGACGAAGCCGGCACTCGCCGCCCGCACCAAGCTCCAGTCGCCGAGCCAGGCGTAGAGGACGAAGTTCACCAGATATGCGCCAGGCGGATGCACGGGGTCGCGGTGCGCCGCCTCGAGATACGCCGACCAGCTCGGCTCAAGCACGCTGTAGTAGACGGCGATGTTGATGAATTCGTCATCGTAGCCGAGGCTCGTCAGCCCGAACAGGGCATAGACCAAGCCGACGGCAAGGATGACGGCAATCTGGACCGGTACGCCTAAACGGGAAGCGGCATCGCCCGCCGGTGCCCCCATCGCGGTGAACGCCCCGTGACCCGAGCGCTCAGCGCGCATAGCCGAGCTTTTCGATGATGTCGCCGAGCTGGGCATCGACAAGGGCGGTCTGCCGGTCGTGCAGACAATGCCGCGACAGTCCCATGGCAAAATCCGGCGAGGAGACGAGGGCATCGCGCGGGTTGCGGATCATGAAGATCGTACGATAGCCGAGTTCCTTCAGGGCCGCATACAGCGCCGGGGCGAACCGCCGGGTGGTCGGATTGCGGACGATCGTATTCTTGAGGTCGGTCAGGACCATGGGGTGTTCCTGGGAAGGGGGCAGACGCCGTCGCCCATGGGACCAATTATCGTCGGTTGGGCTGGCCGGTGCAAAGGGGTTGGTCGCGAAAACCGCCGGCTGGCGTACCATCGGAGGCCTACGCGGTCCGGCATAGCCGAGGGCACATCGCACGGTTATCGCGTTCCTTGATCGACGATGGCGTGTACGCCATCGTCGACGTCGACATTCAGGAAGGGCCTCGTCTCGGCCGGTGATCAAGCGGCGGTTCGAGCGCCTGCACTCGAGTGCCGTAACCTTTGGTTGCCGTCAACGCGCTGTCGAGAAATTCCGCCACACGGGTGCCGTGCTGGTGCGCGCTGAGGGTTGTGGAGAGAGAAATTGGTCATGGTTGCTTCCGCAGGTTCGATGACGACGGCCTCGACACCGGCTGCAGCCGGTGTCGATCTCCCCTTGTGCATCGATCTCGACGGTTCGTTGCTGGCGAGCGACAGTCTGCATGAGGGCTTGCTGCTCGCCCTGGCGCGGCAACCGCTGGGTTTGCTGCGTCTCCTGCCGCGGCTGCGCGGGGGCAAGGCAGCGTTCAAGCGGGCGGTGGCGGAACTGGCACCGCTCGACCCGGTCGCCCTGCCGTACGATCCGGCCGTTCTGACCTATCTTCGCGCCGAACGGGCGAAGGGTCGGACGATCGCCTTGTTCTCGGCGGCGGACCAGTCGATCGTCGATGCCGTCGCAGGTCATCTCGGCCTGTTCGACCACGCCCAGGGCAGCGATGGCACGCACAATCTGAGCGGCGAGCGCAAGCTCGCGGCGATCCGCGACCGTTTCGGTGACCACTTCGCCTATCTTGGCAACGACGGCGTCGATCTGCCGATCTGGCGAGCCGCCAAGGCAGCGCTGGTGGTCGGTTCGGACGCCCTGCGACGCAAGACGGCGGCCGTAACGCCGACGATCGAGGCCCATTTTTCCGGTCAGAGTGGTGGGGTGAGGGCTTGGCTCAAGGCCTGTCGCCTGCATCAATGGGCAAAGAACGCCCTAATCTTCGCTCCGATTGTTTTGGCCGGACCGTTGGCGACCCCCGAGGAGTTGATGCGCGGGGTGGTCGGCTTCCTCGTGTTCGGTCTGCTCGCCTCGGTCGGCTACGTCGTCAACGACCTGCTCGACCTGCCGGCCGACCGGCGGCACCCGACGAAACGTGCGCGACCCTTCGCCGCCGGCCGGCTGACGCCCCGGACCGGGGTCTTGGGCGCGGCGGCGACGCTGGTGGTGGCGGCCGGGCTGGGTTTGGCGCTCGGCGGTGCCTTTGCTTGGGCGGCGCTCGGCTATTTCGTCGGCACGGTCGCCTATTCGTTGCACCTGAAGCGGGTGCCGATGCTCGACGTGCTGGTGCTGGCCGGGTTGTTCACGATTCGGGTGGTGGCGGGGGCGACCCTGACGGCGGCCCCGTTCTCCTACTGGCTGATCACCTTCTCGATCTTCCTCTTCCTCAGCTTGGCATTGGTGAAGCGCTATGCCGAGCTGGTGGATCAGTCCGAGAACGATACGGCAATGCTCGATAGCCGCGGCTATTCGCACCGCGATACCCCTTTATTGCTACCGTTCGGCACCGGCAGTGCCCTGGCAGCAGGTTTGATCTTCGTCGTCTACTTGGTCGATGAACGCTTCCCGAGCAATATCTATACCAACCCGGCTTGGCTGTGGTTCATTTTCCCAGTGCTGATGCTCTGGCTTATGCGCATCTGGCGGCTCGCCGTGCACGGCAGGATGGATCAGGACCCGGTACTGTTCGCGGTGAAGGACAAGGCCTCCCTCGGTCTTGGCGGCATAGTGCTCCTCTTGGTGCTGTTGTCTTGGTAGGGCAGGGGGTGGCCGGCCCGAACCCAGCGGCACGGTTGTCCTGGGGGCGGGTGCATCGTTTCGTCCAGGACGTCCACAAGCCGCGCGATCCGGCGGGCTTGCGGGAACTCGTGCGCCAGGGCGCTGGCGCCGACATACCGCTCCTCGCCTACGGCCTCGGTCGCTCCTACGGCGATTCCTGCCTCAACGCGGGCGGTCGGCTGATCGACATGGGCGGCTTCGACCACTTCGTGGCGTTGGATCCGGCGCAGGGCGTGCTGCGGGTCGAGGCCGGGGTGACGCTCGCCGCCATCGTCAACCTGCTCTCGCGGCACCAAGCGGCGGACGGGTCGGTCTGGTTCCTGCCGGTCAGCCCGGGGACCGCCTTCGTCACGGTCGGCGGCGCCATCGCCAACGACGTCCACGGCAAGAACCACCATCTTTGGGGCACCTTCGGTCGCCACGTCCGGGCGTTCCACCTGCTGCGCAGCGACGGCAGCGTGCGTCGCTGTGCGCCGGACGAGAACGAACCACTCTATCGGGCCACCATCGGTGGGTTGGGATTGACGGGCATCGTCCTCGACGCCGAGTTGCAGCTGCGCCGGGTCCCTGGTCTGGCGGTCGACAACGAGGACCTCCGGGTCGCCGATCTCGAAGAGTTCTACGCCCTGGCCGACGAATCGGCGGCGAGCCACGAGTACACCGTCGCTTGGGTCGACTGCCTTGCCCGTGGCCGGAGGGTCGGCCGCGGCCTGTTCTCCCGCGCCAACCACGTTCCCGGCCGCACGGTTCTGCCGCCGGCCGGCGCGCCACGGCGACGCATGCCGGCCGAGCCGCCGTTCTCGCCGCTCAACCGCTTCAGCGTCGCCGCCTTCAACGCCCTCTACCTGCGCCAGTTCTGGCCCCACCGCCGGCGCCGGCAACGGCAACCGGTCACCAAGGTTCTCTACCCCCTGGACGGGATCGCGCGCTGGAACCTGCTCTACGGCCCGAGCGGCTTCTACCAGTACCAGTGCGTGCTGCCACCAGCGACGGCGCGAGATGGCATCCGCGACTTGCTCGAGACCATTGCCCGGTCGGGTGACGCATCGTTCCTCGCGGTCCTGAAAACGCTGGGGGACCAGCCCTCGCCCGGCCAGCTGTCCTTTCCGATGCCGGGCACCACCTTGGCCCTGGATTTTCCCAATCGCGGTGCTGCCACCTTGGCGCTGCTCGACCGGCTCGATCGCATCACCGCCGCCGCCGGCGGCCGCTGCTACCCGGCCAAGGACGGTCGCATGTCGGGTCGCGCGTTCCAGGCCGGCTTCGACGCCTTCGATCGTTTTCGCGAGCACGTCGATCCGGCGTTCTCCTCCTCCTTCTGGCGACGCATGGGACTCGATGGTCCACGCGTCGCCGCTTCAGCTTGAGGGTGTCATGACCGATATCCCCGACGGTCTCCGGGTCGCTATCTTCGGTGCCACGTCGACGATCGCGAAAGCGATCGCCCGGCGCTACGCCGCCGCGGGCGCAACCCTGTTCCTGGCCGGCCGGCGCCAGGAGGAACTCGACCGTCTGGCCGGTGACCTTCGGGTCCGCGGGGCCACCGACGTCGTCGTCGCTGCGGCGGACTTGGCCGACCCGGCCAGCCACGAGTCGTTGATCGCTGCCGCCCGCGCGGCGCTGCCGGAAGTGGACGTCGTCCTGCTGGCTTGGGGCACGCTCACCGATCAGGGCCGCGCTGCGGCCGACCTTGACTACGCCCTGGACGAGCTTGCCACCAACTTCACCGCTCCGGCCCTACTCCTCCTGCGTCTCGCCGCGTGGTTGGAGCCGCAGGGTAGGGGGGTCGTTGCCGTCGTCACCTCGGTCGCCGGTGATCGGGGGCGGCAGAGCAACTTCGTCTACGGGGCCGCAAAGGGTGGCTTGCAGCGCTTCGTCGAAGGTCTGCGGCACCGCCTGCATCCGCACGGCGTGACGGTGCTCGACGTCCGCCCCGGTTTCGTGGCGACGGCGATGACCGAACATCTGCCGCAGAACGGACCGCTGTGGGCGACACCGGAGCAGGTCGCCGACGACGTCATCCGGGCGATCTCCCGCCGGCGGCAGGTGCTCTACACCCGCTGGTTCTGGCGCTGGATCATGCTGGTCGTCACCGCCTTGCCGCGCGTCGTCTTCCATCGCACGAAACTCTGACCATGCTCCCCAAGCTCACCGATGGCGGCCTCGCCCGTCTCGCCCGCCGCGCCGGCCTCTGGTCGATCGCTTTCGGCCTTTTGTTGGTGGCGATGGTGCAAATCGTCGACGTCGAGGCGGTGGGGGAGGCGATGGCCGGGCTGAGCCCCGCCTTGCTGCTGGTCGTGGTCGGCCTGTCGTTCGCCAACTACGCCCTGCGCAGCCTGCGCTGGCATTATCTCTGCCGTCACGTCGACGTGAACGTGCCGCTTGGCCACAACGCCGTCTACTACGTCGCGGGCTTCGCGTTCACCGTCACACCCGGCAAGATCGGCGAGGTGGTGCGGCTCTGGTTCATCAAGCGCCGCCATGGCTACGGCTACGAGCGGACGGCCGGGCTGATGGTCATGGACCGTCTGACCGACGCTTGGCCCCTCCTGCTCTTGTCGTTACTCGGGGCGGCACAGTTCGCCGGCCAGGGAATCGCGTTGCTGCTGATTTCGGCGGTGCTCGTTGCTGGCAGCGTGGTGATGCTGCACCCGGCTTGGATCCGCCGCTCGATCAAGCTGACCTATGCCCGCATCCGGCGCGTCCCGCATGTCTTTGCCCGGTTGTTGCGGGCGAGCCGGCCGTTGGCCCGCTTCGCCAGCCCGGCCGCGATGAGCCTGCCGATGGCGCTGGGTCTCGTCGGCTGGTTCTGCGAGATCGTCGGCACGTGGCTCATCCTGGATGCCCTCGGCGCGCCGGCCGATCTGACCACCGCCGCGTTCGTCTTCGGCTTCTCGATGCTGGTCGGGGCCCTGCCGATCTTCCCCGGCGGCGTCGGGGGTGCCGAGGGCACCATGATCGGCCTCTTGGTGCTGCTCGGCGTGCCGTTGCCCACCGCCGTTGCCGCCACGGCCGTGGTGCGGCTGGTCACGCTCGGCCTCGCCGTCGTCATCGGCTTCATGGTGCTGCCGTTCGCAGCCAGCCTGAGCCGGCCAATCCAACGCCCCCTGGTCGCCACAGCCGGCTGAGTTAGCGAAGGAACCAGCCCATGCGCATCCTGAACGTGCTCAGCATTTGGCGCTGAGCTATGGCGGGCCGGTGCAGCTGTGTCGCGAGTTGAGCCAACGCTTGGCGGCGTGGGATGGCATGTAACGGTCCACGGATTCGAGACATCGCGTTTGCATCACGCGGCCAGGGCGACCGCGAACTGATCGGCGCGCACCTGGGCTGGTGTGCGATAGCCGTGGCGCTGGAGGATCCAGCGCCGGTTGTACTGGTCCTGGAAGGTGTGGAGGGCGCGGCGGAGGTCCTCGACGGTGTCGAAGCGCCGGAGCCAGAGCAGGTTCTCCTTCAGGACGCG
>JBMCMJ010000124.1:0-7395 GCA_048615135.1 Pseudomonadota bacterium | reverse complement strand
AGAACTACGACGGCGACGTGCAGTCCGACACCGTGGCGCAGGGCTTCGGCTCGCTCGGGCTGATGACCTCGGTGCTGATGACCCCCGACGGCAAGACCGTCGAGGCCGAGGCGGCGCACGGCACGGTCACCCGGCACTACCGCCAGCACCAGCAGGGCAAGGCGACCTCGACCAACCCGATCGCCTCGATCTTCGCCTGGACCCAGGGCCTCTACTACCGCGCCAAGATCGACGAGACGCCCGAGGTGGCGCGCTTCGCCAAGGCGCTGGAGGAGGTCTGCGTCGAGACGGTCGAGAGCGGCCGGATGACCAAGGACCTCGCCCTGCTCATCGGCCCCGACCAGCCCTGGCTGACCACCCAGCAGTTCCTCGACGTGCTGGATGCCAACCTGCAGGCCAAGCTCGGCGCCTGACGCCCGCTCCCTGCCGGGTTGCCCCGCCCCGCCGCGTCCGCGCGGCGGGGCTTTCTTTAAAATTCCACCAAATTTTTCCGCGTCTCTCGATAAATGACCATCGAAATTTCCCAAACAAAACACATTTAAAACATCGTGACTTGGCTCATTGCAAAATAATACTTAATGGCCATTAACATTCTTATTGGCTTCGCGTTGAGGTTGGATTATACGGACGGGGAATGCGATGGCGTCTCCCGCCGTTTTCTCTTCGCCCCGCACACGACCCTGGTCGGCGGTGTTCGTTCGGAGGCGCAGCCACCTCACTCGGCCATGGGAGCTTCACATGTACGACCTCGATCTGTTGGACGAGTACGAGACCCTGGAACTCCGCATCGACTCCCCGGAGATCGATCCCGAGGAACGGCTGGTCACCGCCGCCCTCCTGACGGCCACGGCGTTCCGGATGAAGGACGGCGACGGCCTCGTCACCGCACTGCGCACCCTCGTGGCGGCGGTCAGCGCCTACGACACCGAACGTCGGCTCGCTGCCTGAAACTTCCTTGAACGCCGCGGCGGCGGGCCCCATATCCGGCGCTCATCGATGAGCGCCGGGAGCCCCGCACGTGTCCTACCCCCATGGCTCGCTCGCCGCCGATCGCGACTCCACCCTGCACGGCACGACCATCGTCACCGTGCGCAAGGGAACGAAGGTCGTCGTCGCCGGCGACGGCCAGGTCAGTCTCGGTAACACGGTCATCAAGGGCGGCGCACGCAAGGTGCGCCGCCTACGATCCGACATCCTCTGCGGCTTCGCCGGCTCGACGGCGGATGCCTTCACCCTCCTGGAACGGCTCGAGGCCAAGCTGGAACGGCATCCGGGCCAGCTCAAGCGCGCCTGCGTCGAACTGGCGAAGGACTGGCGCACCGACCGCTATCTTCGGCGGCTGGAGGCGATGATGCTCGTCGCGGATCGGAGCGAGACGCTGATCCTGACCGGCGTGGGCGACGTGCTCGAGCCCGAGGACGGCCTCGCCGGGATCGGCTCGGGCGGCGCCTACGCGCTCGCCGCCGCCAAGGCGTTGCTCGACGTGGAGGGCATGGACGCCGAGGCCATCGCCCGCCGGGCCATGGCGATCGCCGCCGACATCTGCGTCTTCACCAACCACAACCTCGTCGTCGAGACCCTGGAAACCGCATGACCGCGCTGACCCCCCGCGAGATCGTCTCCGAACTCGACCGCTTCATCGTCGGTCAGCGCGACGCCAAGCGCGCCGTGGCCATCGCCCTGCGCAACCGCTGGCGCCGCCAGCAGGTCGAAGCCGGCCTGCGCGAGGAGGTCCAGCCGAAGAACATCCTGATGATCGGCCCGACCGGCTGCGGCAAGACCGAGATCTCGAGGCGGCTCGCCCGGCTCGCGCAGGCCCCGTTCCTCAAGGTCGAGGCGACCAAGTTCACCGAGGTCGGCTATGTCGGCCGGGACGTCGAGAGCATCGTGCGCGATCTGGTCGAGGTGTCGATCAGCCAGACCCGCGAGCGGATGCGCAAGGAGGTGACGGCCCAGGCGGAGCTGAATGCCGAGGAGCGGGTGCTGGACGCCCTGGTCGGCCCGCAGGCGAGCCGCGAGACGCGGGAGAAGTTCCGCCGCATGCTGCGGGCGGGCGAACTGGCCGACCGGGAGATCGAACTGGAGTTGGAAGCCGGCAGCCAGGGCATGCCGGCCTTCGAGATCCCGGGCATGCCGGGTGCCCAGGTGGGCATGGTCAATCTGTCCGACATGCTCGGCAAGGCGCTCGGCGGGCGCACCAAGCGGCGCAAGATGACGGTCGCCGAGAGCTACGAGGTGCTGATCGTCGAGGAGAGCGACAAGCTGCTCGACCAGGACGTCGTGGTCCGCGAGGGGCTGAAGTCGGCCGAGGAGAACGGCATCGTCTTCATCGACGAGATCGACAAGATCACCGCCCGCGAGGGCCGCGCCGGCGACGTCAGCCGCGAGGGCGTGCAGCGCGATCTGTTGCCGCTGATCGAGGGCACCCAGGTCCCGACCAAGCACGGGGTGGTCAAGACCGACCACATCCTGTTCATCGCCTCGGGCGCCTTCCATCTGGCGAAGCCGTCGGACCTCTTGCCGGAACTGCAGGGTCGCCTGCCGATCCGCGTCGAGCTGCAGCCGCTCGTCCACGCCGATCTGGTCCGTATCCTGGTCGAGCCGGAAGCAAGCCTCGTTACCCAGTACAAGGCCCTGCTCGCCACGGAGGGGGTGACGCTCGACTTCACCGAGGACGGCATCGACGAACTGGCGCGGCTCGCCCACGACGTCAACGGCCGGGTCGAGAACATCGGGGCGCGGCGCCTGATGACCGTGATGGAGCGGGTGGTCGACGAGATCAGCTTCACCGCATCCGACCGGACGGGCGAGACCGTCCTGATCGATTCCGCCTACGTCCGCGAACGCGTCTCGGACCTCCTCGACGCTGGCGACCTGTCGAAATTCATCCTTTAAGACGGAACCTGCGAACCTCGCAGGAGAGACCCGGTTGGCCTATTCCGTCCGCCGCGCCGAGCATGTCGCCGCCCTGACCGCGGTCGCCCTTCTGGCCGCGACCTCGTTCGCCATCCTCCGGCCGTTCGTCGCGGCGATCCTCTGGGCGTTCGTCATCGCGCTCGCCACTTGGCCGCTGTTCGAGCAGGTGCTGCGCTGGTTCGAGGGCCGGCGAACGCTCGCGGCCGGGGCCATGATCACGGCCCTCACCGTGCTCCTGTTCGTGCCGCTGCTGCTGTTCGTGCTGGCGCTCTCGCGCGGTCTGCCGGACGTGCTGGACTGGGCCCGCGAGGTCATCGCGCACCCGCCACCCCCACCCGACTGGGTCCTCTCGTCGACCATCCTGCGCGACAGCATCGGCTCGCTCTGGCTGGAGGCGGTCGACCCGAACTACGACCTGCAGGGCGTGGTCGAGAGCTATCGCGGCAAGGTCTACGCGACGGTCTGGGGCTTCGCCCGCGGTCTCGGCGAGGGCCTTTTGCAAACGGCGGTCAGCCTCCTGATCGTCTTCTTCCTCTACCGCGACGGCGAGGTCGTCGCCCGCGAGGTGCATGCCCTCACCGAGCGGATCGCCGGCTCCAGGGCCGAGCGGCTGCTGAAGGAGGCCCACGGCACGGTCACGGGCGTGCTCTACGGCATCATCGGCGTCGCCATCGTCCAGGGCGGGCTCACCGCCTTCGGCCTGTGGCTGATGAGCGTGCCCTTCCCGCTCCTCCTCGGCGTCGTCGCGGCCCTGGTCTCCTCGATTCCGCTGGGACCGGGTCTGGTCATCTGGCCGGCCGCCGCCTGGCTCTTCTTCGAGGAGCGCTATGCGGCGGCCGTCTTCATCTTCGTCTGGGGCCTCGTGCCGGTAGGCCTCGCCGACTACCTGATCCGCACGTTGTTCGTTAGCCGCTCCTCGCGCCTGCCCTTCGTGCTGATCCTGCTGGGCCTGATCGGCGGGGCGCTCTTCGCGGGCGTCATCGGCCTGTTTCTCGGCCCCGTCGTGCTCGCCGTCGGCTTCGCCCTGGTCCGCGAGTGGGCGAGCGAACAGCGCTTGCGGGTGCGCGCGGCCCGCGAGGAACGAGCCGCCGCGACCGGCGACTGATCGCCCGGCTCAGTTGCCGGTGCGCGGAATCCGCGACCGCCCGCTGCCGGCGCTCGACGGCATGGCCGAAGCCGTGGAGCCGGTCCCACCGCCCGTGGGCATCGCCATCAGCCGCCGCACCCGCTCCTCGGTCGGCGGATGGGTGCGGAACAGCGCATCGGCGTTGATCCCGGCAAGCGGATTGATGATGAACATGTGCGCCGTCGCCGGATTGGCCTCGGCCTGGCGCATCATCGGCGCCCCCCGGCCGTGGGCGATCGCCTCGATCCGCCGCAGCGCGTTGGCGAGCGAGGCGGGATCGCGAGCGATCTCGGCGCCGACCCGGTCGGCCTCGTATTCGCGCGCCCGGCTGATCGCCATCTGCACGATCATCGCCGCCAAGGGTGCGAGGATCATGATCAAAATGGCGACGATCGGGTTGGGCCGCTCCCCGCCCCGCCCGGCACCGATGAAAAACGCGAACTGCGAGAGAAAACCGATGGCACCCGCAATGGTCGCCGTCACCGTCATGATCAGCGTGTCGCGGTTCTTGATGTGCGCGAGTTCGTGCGCCATCACGCCCGCGATCTCGTCGGCCGGCGCCGACCGCATCAGGCCCGTCGTGATCGCCACCGCCGCGTTCTCCGGATTGCGCCCGGTGGCAAACGCGTTCGGCTGCGCCTCCTGGATAACGTAGACCTTCGGCATCGGCAGCTCGGCGTTGCGCGCGAGGCGCTCGACCATCCGGTAGAGGTCCGGCGCTTCCTGTGGCCCGACTTGCCGCGCGTTGTGCATGCGCAGGACCATCTTGTCCGAGTTCCAATAGGCGAACACGTTCATCGCCGCGGCGAAGGCCAGCGCCAGCAGCATGCCGCCCTCGCCGGCGAGCGCGTAGCCCACCGCCAGGAACAGGGCGGTCATCGCCGCCAGCAACAATCCCGTTTTCATGACGTTCATCGGCCGAGCCCTCGTCTGGACGCCTCCTAAGGTGGGCACCCGGGGGGGCGCGTCAAGCGGGCGCAGAGGCTTGCCGAGCGGCCGTCCGGCCGACTACACGGGACGGCCATTCGCTCGCTCGGCCGCCACGGCGGGCCGCCAAGGAGGACCGATCCCATGCTCCAGCCACGCTCGGGCTTCAGCGCACCGCCGGCCAGCGAGCAGGAGGGCCGGACCACCGACGAGGAGGCCCTGGACCTCCACCGCCGCGGCCGGCCCGGCAAGATCGAGATCACGCCCACCAAGCCGCTCGCCACCTCCCGCGACCTCTCCCTCGCCTATTCGCCGGGCGTTGCCGTGCCCTGCCTGGAGATCGAGAAGGACCCGGCCAAGGCCTACGACTACACCTCCAAGGGCAACCTCGTCGCCGTCATCTCCAACGGCACCGCCGTGCTCGGCCTCGGCAACATCGGTGCCTTGGCCTCCAAGCCGGTCATGGAAGGCAAGGCCGTCCTCTTCAAACGCTTCGCCGACATCGACGGCATCGACCTCGAACTCGCCACCGAGGACGTCGACGCCTTCGTTGCCGCCGCCACCCTCGTCGCGCCCTCCTTCGGCGGCATCAACCTCGAGGACATCAAGGCGCCCGAGTGCTTCGTCATCGAGCAGCGCCTCAAGGAAGCCCTCGACATCCCGGTCTTCCACGACGACCAGCACGGCACCGCCGTCATCGCCGCCGCCGGCGTCATCAACGCCCTGCACCTCACCGGCCGCACGCTCGAGGAGACCCGCCTCGTCGTCAACGGCGCGGGTGCGGCCGCCATCGCCTGCGTCGACCTCCTGAAGGCGATGGGCATGCGCCACGAGAACGTGCTGCTGTGCGATACCCGCGGCGTCGTCTACGCCGGCCGCGCCCAGGGCATGAACCAGTGGAAGTCGGCGCATGCCGTCGATACCGACAAGCGCACCCTGGAGGAGGCCTTCGAGGGCGCCGACCTCGCCTTCGGTCTTTCCGTCGCCGGTGCCTTCACGCCCGAGATGATCGCGTCGATGGCCGAGAACCCGATCATCTTCGCCATGGCCAACCCCAACCCCGAGATCACCCCCGAACAGGTCAGGGAAATCAGAAAAGACGCGATCGTCGCCACCGGCCGCTCCGACTACCCCAACCAGGTCAACAACGTCCTGGGCTTTCCCTACATCTTCCGAGGCGCGCTCGACGTGCGCGCGTCCACCATCAACGATCCCATGAAGATCGCGGCCGCCTACGCCATCGCCGACCTCGCCCGCGAGGACGTTCCCGACGAGGTCACCCACGCCTATCGCGGCCAGCGCCTGCAATACGGCCCCGACTACATCATCCCCACCCCCTTCGACCCGCGGCTCATGGTCAAGGTGCCGCTCGCGGTCGCCCGCGCCGCCACCGAGAGCGGCGTCGCCCGCCGCCCGCTCAGCGACCCCCGCGCCTACGAGGTCCAGCTCCGCTCGCGCCTCGACCCCACCGCCTCGCGCATGCAGCAGATCATCGACACCGTCGCGGGCGAGCCCAGGCGCATCGTCTTCGCCGAGGGCGAGGAGGAAACCACCATCCGCGCCGCCCTCGCCTGGCGCAACACCGGCCTCGGCACCCCCATCCTGGTCGGCCGCGACGACCGCGTGCGCGCCACCATGGACCGCATGGGCCTCGGCAGCCCCGACGGCATCGAAATCCAGAACGCCCGCGTCAACACCCGCAACGACGCCTACGCCGAGTTCCTCTACGGCCGCCTGCAGCGCAAGGGCCTCCTGCGGCGCGACGTCATGCGGCTGGTCAACCAGGAGCGCAACGTCTTCGCCGCCTGCATGGTGGCCCTCGGCGACGCCGACGTTCTCGTCACGGGCCTCACCCGCAACTACACCAACGCGCTCTACGACATCCGCCGCGTCATCGACCCGGAGCCCGGTGCCCGCGTCTTCGGCCTCTCCATCGTCATCGCCCGCGGCCGCACCGTCTTCCTCGCCGATACCGCCGTCAACGAACTCCCCACCGCCGAGATCAGCGCCGACATCGCCATCCAAACCGCATCCTTCGTCCGCCAGCTCGGCCTCACCCCGCGCGTCGCCGCCGTCTCCTTCGCCACCTTCGGCAACCGCGAGGTCAACGTCGCCGCCCAGCAGAGCGGCGTCATCGAGGAACTCGAACGCCGCGGCGTCGACTTCGAATATGACGGCGAAATGGAGGCCGACGTCGCCCTCGACGCCAACCTCCTCAAGCTCTACCCCTTCACCCGCCTGACCGCCCCGGCCAACATCCTCGTGATGCCGGCGCTGCACTCCGCCAGCATCGCCTCCAAACTCCTCCAGCAACTCGGCGGCGGCCAGGTCATCGGCCCCATCCTCATGGGCCTCACCCGCCCCGTCCAGATCGTGCCCATGAACGCCGGCGTCTCCGACCTCATCAACCTCGGCGCCATCGGCGC
>JBMCMJ010000123.1:0-7399 GCA_048615135.1 Pseudomonadota bacterium | reverse complement strand
CTTGACCGCCCAAACGGCGGTTCAACTCGACCCCATTGACGATGTTGCCCCACTGATCCGAGCCGCCCATCTGCAGCCGGCAGCCGTAGCGCTTGGCCAACTCCGTGAAGTCGTAGGCCTGCATGATCATGTAGTTGAACTCGAGGAAGGTCAGCGGCTGTTCGCGTTCCAGCCGGAGCTTCACCGAATCGAAGGTGAGCATGCGATTGATCGTGAAGTGGCGGCCGATCTGCCGGAGGAACGGCACGTAGGCGAGCCGGTCGAGCCATTCGGCATTGTCGACCATGGTGGTCCGGCCGCCCGCGAAGTCGAGAAAGGCGCCGAGCGAGCGCTTGATGCCGGCCTTGTTGGCCTCCAGCATCGTATCGTCCAGCAGACGGCGGGCTTCGTCGCGACCGGACGGATCCCCCACCTTGGAGGTGCCGCCGCCGACCAATGCGATCGGACGGTTGCCGGTGTCCTGCAGGTGGCGCAGCAGCATGATCGACACGAGATTGCCGATATGCAGGCTGTCGGCGGTGCAGTCGAAGCCGATATAGCCGGCGAGCGGCCCCTCGCGGAGCAGCGCGTCCAGACCCTCGGCGTCGGTCACCTGATGGATGAAGCCCCGCCGATGCAGGCGCTCCAGAAACTCCGAGCGGAACGTGGTCATGCGGGCGGGCTCAGGCCACCGACTCGGGTGTCTCGGTTCCGGCGGTGTTCTCGTCGAGATAGGCCTCGAGCGACGCGGTGAACGCGTCCATCTTCTTCGCGAAGACGTGATCACCCCCTTCGATCACGTCGACCTGGATGTCGATCGCCCGCTGGTGCTGGAGCTTGTCGGTCAGCTTGATCACCGCGTCGGTGGCGGTGACGATGTCCTTGTCGCCGTGGATGACCAGACCCGAGGACGGGCACGGGGCGAGGAACGAAAAGTCGTAGAGCGAGGCAGGCAGAGCCGCGCAGACGAAGCGGTGGATCTCCGGGCGGCGCATCAGGAGTTGCATGGCGATCCACGCACCGAACGAATAGCCGGCGCACCAGACGATCCGGCTGTTGGGGTTCTGCAGCTGCATCCAGTCGAGCGCCGACGCGGCGTCGCGCAGCTCGCCCTGGCCGTGGTCGAACACCCCCTGCGAGCGGCCCACGCCGCGGAAGTTGAAGCGCAGCACCGAGAAGCCGCGCCGCTGGAACGCCTGGAACATCGTGTAGACGATCCGGTTGTTCATCGTGCCGCCGTGCAGCGGATGCGGGTGCAGGACGATGGCGAGCGGCGGGTTGGGACCGGTGCCGTGCACGTAGCGCCCCTCGAGCCGCCCGTCGGAACCGTTGAAGATCACCTCGGGCATCCTGGTCCTCCGTCCATGCAGGGCAAGACGCCAGGGCGCGCATTGACCGGCGCGCTCTGGCCTCCTAATCGTGCGGTCGCCGGTGGGACCCGGAGCCGGGCCGACACCGTGAAGTCCGCGGCCGAGCGCAGACTCGGGGTTGCCGCGGGACGAGCCGTCTCCCACCTATGGCGGGCATATAGCGTCGAGGGGGTACGATGTTCAAGAGACTGCGCGACGACATCCGGGCGGTCGCCGAGCGTGACCCTGCGGCCCACTCGCGACTCGAGATCCTGCTCTGCTATCCTGGGCTGCACGCGGTTCTCTGGCATCGGATCGCCCATGCCCTGTGGCAACGGGGCTTTCGGCTGCTCGGCCGGCTGGTCTCCAACCTCAACCGCCTGATCACCGGAATCGAGATCCATCCGGGGGCGGTGCTCGGCGACGGCGTGTTCATCGACCACGGCATGGGCGTGGTGATCGGCGAGACGGCCGTCGTCGGCAACAACGTCACACTCTATCAGGGCGTGACGCTCGGCGGGACGAGCGGCGAGAAGGGCAAGCGCCATCCGACCATCGAGGACGACGTCGTGATCGGTGCCGGAGCGGCCGTGCTCGGCCCCTTCACCGTCGGCAAGGGGGCGCGCGTCGGCTCCAACGCGGTCGTGCTGAAGCCGGTCCCGCCCGGCGCGACGGTGGTCGGTGTGCCCGCCCGCGAGGCCGGCCCGAAGCCCGTCATCGCCGGCAATCCGTGTTTCGCCGCCTACGGCACCGACCCTGCCCTGCAGGACGATCCGATGGTCAAGCTGGTCGATCGGCTGTGCCGCCAGGTCGAGCGCCTGGAAACGCGGATCGGTGGGTTGGAGCGCGAATTGGCCGAGGCGAAGGGCGAGCGCGAGCGGCAGCGCATCGCCTCCTGATCCGCCGGTGATCGACCTCGACCACAATGCCGGCACGCCGCTCCGCCCGCAGGCCCGAGCGGCGATGCTCGAAGCCCTGGATGCAGGCGGCAATGCCTCGTCGATCCACGGCCGCGGGCGCTCGGCGAAGCGTCTCTTGGAGCGGGCGCGCGAAACCCTGGCCGAACAGCTCGGCGTCGGCCCTTCGAACGTGGTCCTCACGAGCGGCGGCACCGAGGCCAACGCACTCGCCCTTCACGGTCGGCGGACGCTCGCGTCGGCGGTCGAGCATCCCGCGGTGCTGGCGCAACCGGGCGTGCTGGCCGACCGGCTGCCGGTCGATCACGACGGCCGCGTTCGCGTCGACGTCGCCGCCGACCTGATCCGCCAAACCGGTGCCGACACCGTCGCCGTGATGGCCGCCAACAACGAGACCGGCGTTCTGCAGCCCTTGGCGGAGCTCCGCGCCGTCCTGCCGGAAGGCGTCGCGCTGCACGTGGATGCGGTCCAAGCGCCCGGCCGACTGGAGGTTCCGGCGCTTGCGGCCTTGGCCGACACCCTCGCCCTCTCCGCCCATAAACTCGGTGGCCCGCCCGGCGCCGGTGCTCTGGTTCTCGGGCGTGACCGCGAGGTGTCCCCGCTGCTGGTCGGCGGCGGGCAGGAACGCGGCCGGCGCGGGGGAACGGAAAACGTGCCTGCCGTGGTCGGTTTCGCTGCCGCACTCCAGGCCATCGACCCAGGCGAGGCCGACCGGCTGCTCGCGCTGCGCCGGCAATTGGAGCAAGGAGTGGAGCAGTTCGACGACGCGGTGATCGTCGCCCGCGACGCCCCTCGGCTCTGCAACACGGTGGCGGTGGCCTTTCCGGGCCGTGCCGCCGCGACGCTGGTGATGGCGCTCGACCTCGAAGGGGTGGCGATTTCCAGTGGGGCTGCCTGTTCGTCGGGGAGGGTCGCGCGCAGTCACGTCCTTGCGGCGATGGGCCTTGCGGACGATATTGTCACCAGCACGGTGCGGATTTCGCTCGGCTGGACCAGCACCGCCGCGGACGTGGCGACGGCCCTCGACGCCTTGCGGCGCGTGCTCGGCCGTCGGCGTGCCGCACCACCCGCTGCCGCCTGACCGGAGACGATCCCATGACCCGACCGGCGCCGATCTCGATCACGCCTTCCGCCGCCCAACGGATCAAGCATCTCGTCGCGAGCCAGGGCGGGGATGCCCTCGGCATCCGCCTCGCCATCAAGACCGCCGGCTGTTCCGGCCTGACCTACAAGATCGACTTCGCCCGCGAGGTGAAGGACCAGGACGAGGTCGTCGACCTCGACGGCTGCAAGGTCGTGGTCGACCCCGAGGCCGTGATGTTCCTCGTCGGCACCGAGATGGACTTCGTCGAGACCAAGCTCGGCTCGAGCTTCACCTTCCGCAACCCGAACGAGAAAGCACGTTGCGGCTGCGGCGAGAGCTTCACCGTCTGAGCCTGCGATGATCCGACTGGTCGTGACCGAGCGCGACGGCATCGTGCGCACCCTCGAGGTCGAGCCCGCCGGCACGATCAAGGACGTGGCGCGGAGCCGTCACCTGGACCTGGAGTGCACCTGCGGCGGACAGATGGCCTGCGCCACCTGTCACGTCGTGATCGATCCCGCCTGGGCCGGCAGATTGCCGAAGCCCTCCCCCGAGGAGCGCGAAATGCTGGAGCTGGCGGTGCGCCCGCGACGCCATTCCCGGCTCGGCTGTCAGGTACGGCTGGCCGCGGACCTCGACGGGCTCGCCTTCGAGGTGGTGGGCGAGTGAGCGACCCCTTGGACCTCGGTGGCCGGGCGGCGACGCGGCGGGTAGTGGTCGCCATGTCGGGCGGCGTCGATAGCGCGGTCACCGCGGCCGTGGTCCAGGCGATGGGCTACGACGTCGTCGGCCTCACGATGCAGCTCTACGACCACGGCGCCGCCATCGGCAAAAAGGGCGCCTGCTGTGCCGGCCAGGACATCCACGACGCCGCCCGCGTCGCCGACCGGCTGGGTATCCCGCACTACGTTCTCGACTACGAGGCACGTTTTCGCGAGGCGGTGATCGAGGATTTCGCGGGCAGCTACGCCGCCGGGCGCACGCCTGTGCCCTGCGTGCGCTGCAACCAGCGCCTCAAGTTCCAGGATCTGTTGGCCGTTGCCCGTGACCTGGATGCGTCGGCGCTCGCCACCGGCCACTACGCGCGGCGTACGCCGGGGCCGCGCCTGCTGCGTGCGGTGGATCCGCTTCGCGACCAGACCTATTTCCTGTTCGCGACGACCCGCGCCCAGCTCGATTTCGTGCGCTTTCCCTTGGGCGACCGGCCGAAGGACGAAGTGCGCCGCTTGGCGGCGGAACTCGGGCTCGGCGTGGCCGCCAAGCCCGACAGCCAGGACATCTGCTTCGTGCCGAGCGGCCACTACAGCCGGGTGGTGACGCGCCTTCGCCCCGAGGCGGGCGAGCCGGGGCCGATCGAGGACCTCGCCGGACGCAGGCTCGGCGAGCACCGCGGCATCGGCCATTTCACCGTGGGGCAGCGCCGCGGCATCGGGGTGGCGATCGGCGAGCCGCTCTATGTCGTTCGGCTGGAACCGGAGCGCCGGGCGGTGGTGGTCGGCCCCAAGGATTCGCTCCTGGTCGAGACGCTGGTGCTCGGCGAGACCAACTGGCTGGGCGACACACCGCTCGATGCGACCGGCGTTGCCGTGAGCGTCAAGCATCGGGCGAACGAGGCGGCAGTGCCGGCACGGGTCCGCGCCCGCCCGGACGGCGGGGTCGAGGTGGACCTCGACCAGCCCGCCTTCGGCGTGGCGCTCGGCCAAGCCTGCGTTCTCTACGCCGGCGAGCGGGTGCTGGGCGGTGGCTGGATCGAGGCGGTGCGTACCGTCCACGAGCGCCCGCTCGCCGCCTCCGCTTGACAGGCCCCGCCGGCTTTTCTAAACCGCGCCACACCTCGGGCGGCGGAGTAGCTCAGCGGTAGAGCAGGGGAATCATAATCCCTTGGTCGGGGGTTCAAATCCCTCCTCCGCTACCACCCCTCTCCGCTGCATCTTCCCGTGTTCTGGCATTTCTCGTTCTGGCGTCGGGCCGCGAGCCCGCGGCTCGTACCTTTGCGTGATGGCCGAGTATGCGTCCTAGGCGTATATGCACGTCCATGCATGACTTGGCTCCCCGACAGCTCGCGCGCACACTGGCCGACGACAGCCGGCTGACGATCATCGCACTTCTCGACGGACACGGGCCCTTGTGCGTGTGCGAACTGGTCCACGCGCTGGACGCTCCGCAACCGCGCATCTCGCAGCATCTGGCCCGCCTGCGGGCCGCAGGCCTCGTCCGCCATCGGCGGGTCGCCAACCGTCACTACTACGGCCTCGCGCCCGATCTGCCGGGCTGGGCAACGCGGATCGTCGAGGGCTACCGTCTGGGCCTCGCTCGGGACGACGCCTTCCACCGGGCCGCCGATCGTCTCCTGACCATGCCGGACCGACCGCCTCGCGTCCTGGCGGCCTAGGAGCAGCCCATGAACTGGAGCCTGGAGCGCCGTTGGCTGGTCCTCGCGGCCGGGCTGTTCCTCGGTCTTTTCTTCTTGCCGATGCCGAGCTTCGGTTGGCTGACGGACCTGCCGCTCGGCCATGCGCTCTACGAGGGCGTGGCGCTGGTTCATGACTACGCCCGCGAACACGTGATTCTCTGTCTGCTGCCGGCCTTCCTCATCGCCGGCGGCATGAGCGTCTTCGTCGCACAAGGGGCGGTGCTCCGCCATCTTGGCGCCGACGCGCCGAAGGTTCTGGCGCTGGGCGTGGCCTCGGTTTCGGGCACCGTTCTGGCCGTCTGCTCGTGCACCGTGCTGCCGCTCTTTGCCGGCCTCTACAAGCGGGGTGCCGGCATCGGTCCGGCAGTCGCCTTCCTCTACACCGGCCCGGCGATCAACGTCATCGCCATCGTCATGACCACGAAGATCCTGGGCGTCGAACTCGGCATCGCCCGAGCGATCGGGGCGATCGCCTTCGCTTTCGTCATCGGGCTCGCCATGCACCTGATCTACCGCAACGAGGTCCGCGACGCCGGCGGGTTCGCGGCCCTGCCCGCAAGCGATGGCGGCACGGGCCGGATCGTACTCGTCTTCGCGGCGATGCTCGGCGTCCTGGTCTTTGCCAACTGGGCCGAGGCAGGGGCGGAAGGCGTCGGCTTCTGGAATGCCGTGCACGGCCTCAAGTGGTGGCTCGCCGCCGGCTTCGGACTGCTCTTGGGCATGGTCCTCGTCACGGGCTTCGGTTGGGCGGTCCGGCCTCTGGTCCTGGTCGGCGCCGCCGTCGCCGCTACGGCCGTCGCCGCGCCCGGAGCACCACAATTCGCCTTCGTCGTTGGCCTGGCGGGTCTCGTCGTCGCGGCGTGGCAAAGCGGCGACGACGGCCAGGACTGGATGACCGAGAGTTGGTCCTTCGCCAAGCAGATCCTGCCGCTGCTCTTGGCCGGTGTGTTCGTCGCCGGCATGTTGCTCGGCCGCCCCGGCCACGAGGGCCTGATCCCCGGAACCTGGGTAGCCGCCCTCGTCGGCGGCGAAAGCCTGATGGCCAATGCCGTCGCCTCCATGGCCGGCGCCTTGATGTACTTCGCGACCTTGACCGAGGTACCGATCGTCGAGGGTCTGCGGGCGTCCGGCATGGGTGAGGGTCCGTCCCTCGCGCTGCTGTTGGCCGGCCCGGCGCTGTCCCTGCCGAACATGCTGGTGATCCGCAGCGTCATCGGCACCGAGAAGACCCTCGTCTATTGCGGGCTCGTGGTCGTCGGCGCGACGCTTTCGGGGCTCGTCTACGGCAACCTGATCATCTGAGGAGACCCGTCATGCGCCATCTCCAGGTCTACGGAACCGGCTGCGCCAAGTGCAACCGGCTGGAGGCCAACACCAAGGAAGCGGCCGAGACCCTCGGCCTCGACTTCCAACTGGAGAAGATCACCGACCGCAACGCGATCACCGATGCCGGCATCCTCGTCACCCCGGCGCTGGTGGTCGACGGCGAGATCAAAGTCGCCGGCAAGGCCCCGAGCGCCGACGACCTGAAAGCCCTGCTCGCGGGGTAGGAGACGGTCAGGTTCCCAGGAAAGAGGAAAAAGTCGGGGGGATTTGATGATCCCCCCGCGCCCCCCGGCGAGCGCCGAGCGCTCGCCACCACGTGAAGGACGCCGCG
>JBMCMJ010000122.1:0-7432 GCA_048615135.1 Pseudomonadota bacterium | reverse complement strand
GCGGGAGGGGGGAAGCCGCCGTGGCGAACGGACGCGGTGCGCCCTGTAGTCGCACGTGGCAGGATAGTCCTTGCCGCCGTCGCAGGGAAGAGGCACCTGCGATGGTTTTTTTTGCGCTGCGATCGCGGCGGTCGGACCGGTGCCGTCAGCCGCCCGGCAACCAAAGGGCAAGACCCGGGAACAGGACCAGCAGCACCACCATCACGAGCATGGTCAGAACGTAGGGCAGGGCACCGATCATCACCTCGCCGAGATGGCCCGTACGGCGCGCACCCTGCACGACATAGAGATTGAGCCCCACGGGAGGCGTGATCAGGGCCATCTCGATCAGCAGGATCAAGAGGATGCCGAACCACACCTTGTCGAAGCCGAGATCGGCGACGATCGGCACGACGATCGGGATGGTCGCCACCATCAACGACAGCGTTTCGATGAAGAAGCCGAGGACGATGTAGAGCAGGATGATGAAGACGAGCGTCGTCATCGGATCGCTGCCGATGCTGCCGAGCAGGTCGCGCAACGCATTGCCGAGACCGGCAGATGCCAAGGTGTAGTTCAGGAAATAGGCGCCGACGATGACCAGCATGATCATCGCGGTGACCCGGACCGTGCCGAGCAGCGCTTCGATCAGCGCACGGCCGGGCAACGACCCGCGGACCCCGGTGATGACGAACGCCATCGCCACCCCGATCGCGGCCGATTCGGTCGGCGTGGCCCAACCCTGGTAAATGGAGCCGATCACCACGGAAAAGAGCAGCACGATCGGCACGAGGTCGAACAGACCCCAGAGCCGCTCCCGCCATCCGGCACGACGCCGCTGCCCGCCCAGTTCCGGCCTGATCCGACAGATCAGCGCGGTGACGATCATGAAACCGAGGGCCAGCAGAAGGCCGGGGATCAGGCCCGCGAGAAAGAGCCGCGGGATCGAGGTCTCGGTCAAGAAGCCGTAGACGATCAGGTTGATCGACGGCGGAATCATGATGCCGAGGGTACCGCCTGCGGCGATCGCGCCTGCGAACAGCCGCTGATCGTAGCCCAGCCGTTCGGCCTGGGGCATGGCCACCGTAGCGACCGTTGCGGCGGTCGCGACCGACGATCCGGAAGTCGCCGAGAACATGGTCGCGGTACCGATATTGGCATGGATCAGCCCGCCCGGCAGCCAGGACAGCCAAGCGTCGAGGGCCTTGTAGGTGCGTTCGGCAATGCCGCCGCGGACCAGGATCTCGCCGAGGAGCACGAAGAAGGGGATCGCGATCAGCAGCGAGCTGTTCGAGGCCGACCAGACGACTTGGCCCAGGCCGCGGATCAGCGGGAAAGCCGAGTACCAGTGGTCGATGCCGAGACCGAGCAGGAACAGCACGGCACCGACCGGCAGGGCGAGGCCGAGGAGGACGAACAGGGCGAGGGTAACGTTGGTGATCATGACCCGGCTCCGCCGGCCTCCGAACTACTGCCGGCAAGACGTTCGATCTCGTCGAGCCGTCCGCGCCGAAAGGCGCCGAGTGCCGCGATCAGCAGCAGGGCTCCCGTGACGGTGAGCCATACCCAGCCGGCGAACCAGATCGACTGGGGGATCCAGAGCGGCGTTTCCAGGGGTGTATTGGCCCGGCTGCCGCGGGCCAGCGTGGTGGCGAGCACCCGCCAGCCATAGGTCGCAACGAGCGCTGCGACGCCGGTCAGACAGGCCAGAGCCAGGATGTCCAGCAGCGAGCGGAGCCTCGGCGCGAGGCGTTGCTGGATCAGATCGATGCGGACGTGCGCCCGCTCGGTCAGCGCATAGGCGAAACCCCAGGTGGCGATCGCCGCCATGACGTAGCCGGAGATCTCGTCGGTCCCGCCGAGAAAGCCGCCGCCCGTGCGGCGCAGGACGATCTCGACGAGGATCAATCCGCCCATGACGAGAAGTGCCGCACCGGCCAAAAGGCCGATCCAGCGGTTCAGCCGGTGCAGCATGTCGATCATGGCAAGGCGTTACCGAAGCCGTGGGCTCAAGGCAGCGGGATGTCGGCGTCGAAACGAGCACCGACGGTCTCGTTCCAGCGTCGGGTCCAGTCGGCGCCGGCACGCTCCGCCCAATCGGGCAGCACCTGCTCCTCGAGGACCCGGGTGGCGAGCGTCACATCCTCGGCCGAGGGCTCGACCAGAACCATGGACGCGGCTTCGCCGGCCGGGCATTCGCCATTGCCGGTGAGACAGGCGATGTCGGTGGCGAAGGCACCGGCTGCCGCTTCCCAGGCCGGCGCCTCGAACTGTTCGGCAATGGCGGTTTCGATGAGCGCCTGCGTGGTGGGCGAAAGGCTCTCCCACTTGTCGAGGTTGATCGCGGTGATGACCGGATCCCACCCGCCGAGCGGCAGCGTCATCAGGTGGGTCGAGACCTCCCACCAGCCCGCGCTGTAGCCCGAGCCGGCGCCGGTGATGGCACAGTCGACCACGCCGCGCTCGAGCGCTCCCGGAACCTCGGCGAAGCCGATGTTGACCCCCTCGGCGCCGAGCGCCTCCAGGAACATGGTGGTCATGCGTCCCGAGCCGCGGACCTTGAGGCCTTCCAGATCGGCGAGGCTGGAGATCTCCGGCTTGCAGAAGACCACCTGCGGCGGATAGGGCGCAACGGCAAGCATGTGCGCGTTGAAGCGCTCGCGCATCGACTGCGCAACCCACGGGCGGGCGGCATCGACCATCTCGCGGGCAGCCTCGGCGGTCGTGGCGATGAGCGGCACGTCCAGCCCTTCCAACTCCGGCGCATCGCTGACCGTGTAGTCGGCGACCGTCGCGCCGACGTCGAACACGCCCTGGCCCAGCAGGCGATAGACGTCGGCCCCGCTGACGCCCATCTGATCGAAGGTCGTCAACTCGACCGTGATGGCGCCGCCCGAAGTCTCCGGCAGGGTCTCGGTCCAAAATGGCCGCTCGAACTGGCGATGCAGCGGCAGGCCGCTCCAGGTTCCGACGACCGCGAGGGTCGTCGGTTCCACGGTCTGCGCAGCCACCGGTGCCGTCACAACGGGCAGGCTGACCGCTAGGCACGCAGCGATGACGATCGGACGGGATTTGGACATGCTCTTCTCCCTGGACGAACCACGACGACGTCGGCTCCCGGCGCCGTCCCCCGGCGGCAGAGAACCACCTCCACTCGTCCGGAGCAATCGCCGTGCCGCGCGTCAGGGTCGATCGGCGCGGGCGAGGACCGCGTTGAGCAGCACCTCGCTCGCCGGGACGACGTCTTCGAGCGTGCAACTCTCGGCCTCGTTGTGGGTGATGCCGTCCTTGCAGGGACAGAAGAGCATCGCGGTCGGGGCGACGCGCGAGACGTAGTAGGCGTCGTGCCCGGCTTGGCTCAGCATCTCGACCGGCTCGATGCCGAGCGCACGGGCGCTCGCGCGCAGCGTCTCGATCACGTCACGATCGAACACCTCGTCGCCGAACCGCCAGGTTTCGAGGATTTCCACCTCGCAGCGCGCCTTGGCCGCAGCCACCGAAGCGGCCATGCGCACCGCTTCGAACATCGACGCCGCCGTGGCCCGATCCGGATGGCGGACATCGCAGGTGACGGTCGCCTCGGCGGAGACGAGCCCCGGCAGATTGGGCCAGAGGTCGATGCGGCTCGTGGTCGACTTGCCGAGCGGGGCGTGGCGCCAGCCAATCTCGTTCACCGCCACGCAGAGATGCGCGGCTGCCACGGCCGCGTCGCGCCGGCGGTCCATGGCCGTCGGCCCGGTGTGCGCGGTCTCGCCGGTGAAGCGGAGGTTCATGCCGAGCGCGGTGTAGCCGCCCGTGACCAGCCCCACCTTCTCGCCGGCGGCATCCAGATCCGGCCCCTGCTCGATATGCAGTTCGACATACGCATCGACGGGAAAGCCCACGTCGTCAGGCCCCCGATAGCCGATCCGCTCCAGTTCCTCTCCGAACCGCCGACCCGCCGCATCGGTTCGAGCGTAGAGCCAGTCGAGGCCGCGCACGCCGGCAAACACCGCCGACGCCATCATCGGCGGCGAGAACCTCGCACCTTCCTCGTTGGTCCAGTTCACCACCTCGATCGGCCGACGGGGGACGATGCCCTCCTCGGCCAGCCGGCGCACCGTCTCCAGGCCGGCCAGTACGCCCAGAATGCCGTCGAAACGCCCGCCCGTGATCTGCGTGTCGAGGTGGCTGCCGACCAGCACCGGGGGCAGGGCCTCACGCCCTTGGTAGCGAGCGAAGATGTTGCCGGCGGCATCGACTCGCACGCCGAGGCCGCTCTCGGTGCACCAGCGGACGAAGAGATCGCGCATCGTCCGATCGGCGTCGGTCAAGGCGAGGCGCGACAGGCCACCGGCGCGGCCCGGACCGATCGCCGCGGACTGCATGAGGGTCGACCAGAGGCGGTCGGCATCGATGCGAAGAGGAGACAAGGGCGAGGCTCCGCAAAAAGAGAAAGGGCCACGCCGCAGTTCGTGCGTACCCTCGAGAGCCTCGATGCGTAGCGTTGGGCCGACTGGCGTCAAGCCGGCCGCTGGTCGTCCAACGGCTCGGTCTCGGGATGTTCCTCGAGATAGCGGTCGATCATTTCCTTGAAGCGCGGCTCGACCGCACCGAACGACGTCACACGGAAATTGAGCCCACCATTCGTGGTCGGCACATGGCCGATGATCTCGCCCTCGTCCTCGTCGTAGTAAACACGGGCCGTGAAGCCTCGATAGTTGAGACCTCGCGCTTCCGTCGCCATCGTCTCGTTCCTCCAAACAGCCACCCTGAAGAGGAACAGTGTGCAGGGCTTCGCGCGTCGTGGCAATTGATCAAAATCTCGACGTGGTCGCGGCATGGCTGGCCGCCGCCGAGTTCAAAGTGTCGTCAAATCTGCTGCCGCTGCAGCGGATCGCGCGGTTTCCGCGGGCTGCGGCAACACGTCCACCGCTACCGCGAGTTCGTGTCCCCCGCCACCGTAGACAACCCCGACGATCGGGCTGACGTCGCCGTAATCGCGACCCCAGCCGAGCGTAATGTGCCCATCGGTCGCCAAGAGATCGTTGGTCGGATCCAGGTCGATCCAGCCGTCGGCGCCGGTCCAAACGGCGACCCAGGCATGGCTCACGTCGGCGCCGATCATCCGTTCCTGGCCGGCCGGCGGATGGGTCAGCAGGTAGCCGCTGACATAGCGCGCCGGCAGGCCCAGCGCCCGCAGGCCGGCCAGCATCAGATGCGCGAAGTCCTGGCAGACGCCGCAGCGCAGCCGAAAGACCTCGGCGACCGGGGTGGCGAGGGTGGTGGCCGTCGGATCGAAGGCGAAATCGCTGAACACGCGGTGGTTGAGGTCGAGCGCCGCCTCAAGAATCGGTCGGCCGACGCGGAAGCTCTGCCGCACGTAGTCCTCGAGGGCATCGTCTGCCGGCGTGAACGGCGAGGCGTGGGCGAAACGGGCGGCGCCGAGGGCTCCGGCCTCGGTGGCCTTGCCGCACGCTTCGACGATCGTTTCCCAGGCCGCTGTCGCAGCGGCTTCCGGCAGGCTCGGGGGCACCACTTCGACCGTCGCCCGGCTCTCCACCGCGAGCGTCCGATGCTCGCGATCGATGGTGATCGCGCGGACCGGATTGCCGAAGGCGTCCTGGCGGCGATCCCCCCAGACCGGAAACGGTTCCACGATCAGCGATTGCGCGTGCACCTGCTGGCGATGGGTGGTTCGGGGTTCGAGATGCAAGAGGTGATGCGACAGCGCCACCGGTGCCGTGTAGGTGTAGTCGGTGCGATGGCGGACCTCGTAGATCACGTCAGGCTCCGGGGACCACACGACGGGTGCTGAAGGTGGTGGTCGGCGTTTCGGCGAGGACGAAATAGGCCCGGCCCAACTGATCCGAAGTTGTCTCCAGCGCCGCCTTGATCGCTGTGAGTTCTTCGTCCAGCTGCGTCGGCGTCGCCGGATCGGGGCCGTCACTCGCCAGGTCGCGCGCATCCAGGAGGCGAAGACGCGTCAGCACCTGCAGCACGGTTCGGCGGGCAGGGGCCCAGTACGGCCCCTCGGCCGGCAGATCGGCCATCACCTCCTCGAGGCGCGCCACCTGGTAGACGAGGCCGCGCGGATTGGTCTCGTCCAGCACCAGGAGATCGAGCACCGGGACCGGCATCGGCAACGTCACGTAGCGCGAGCGATAGGTCATGTAGCTGTCGCAGATCTCCAACAAGCCGGCGAGCGCCGCTTCCGGGTCGACGTCGGCCGGCGGGCGGACCCCGTGGCCGACGAGATCCGCCACCTGCAGCGCCCGCTCCAGGCGCTTGCCCATATCGAGAAAGCGCCACGCATCGTTGCGGGTCATGTGTTCGGCGGCCGTGCCGCTGAACGCGACCAGCAGCCGGATCGACTCGTCGACCAGGGCCAGCGGCGGCTGCGTCAGGACCGGACCGCCATGCTGCTGCCAGCGCCGATCGGTGCGCAGCACGTTCAGCGCGGTCCAACTGTCCTGGCTGAGCACGCCGCGGGCGAGCGTCGCGTTGCGTTGGACGGCAGCGAGGCTCTGCACGAGGCCGTGGCTCGTGTCGGTGCCATGCAGCACGCTCTCGATGCCGTTCGCGAGCCGCGCGGCCGCGGTCTCGCCCTCGGGGTCCGCATCGAGATGGACCCGCACGAGGTGCAGCATCAACTGCGCCGTCTCGCGGGCGGCCCCCGCCTCGACCAAGCGCACGAGCACGGCCCGCAGCGTCCGCAGCGCGCTTTCGGCGCGTTCGGTGTAGCGCCCCAGCCAGAACAGCGCCTCCGCCGTCCCGCTCAACAGGTCGCGCGCGCTGCGCTTGAGATCGACCCGTGTCATGCGCTGGCTGAGCAGGGCGGGCATCGGCGGCTCGTCCTGCGGCGTGGTGATCCACACCTCCTTGCTGCCGAAGCCCGAGGGCAGGCCGATGGCGGTCGACTGCGCGGACAGCCGCGCGAGTCCTCCCGGCAGCACGTGCACCCGATCGCCGTCGATGCAGGCGAAGAGCCGCATGGCCCAGTGCACGGGCTCCAGCCGGCCGTCACGCCAGCAGGGTGCGGTGGCGAGCGGCAGGGCCTGCTCCGCGACCCAGCGATGGCCGGTCCGTGCCAAGCGGCGCTCCAGCGGGGCACCCCGCTCGTTGGTCGGCATGTCGAGGTCGAGCACACCGGGATCGTGCCGGGCGGTCATCCGGCTGAGGCGCCATGCCGGGTTCCCGAGGATGTCGGCTCGCACGGCTGGATCCCCCAGCCAACGCACCGGCGCATCCGGCAGAGCCAGGGCCTCACCGAGCACCGCCCGCCCGAGCGCGTCGGCGAAGGGGCCGATGGCCCGGTTCTGCAGAAGCCCCGTCCCCAGCGCGTTGGCAAGGCGGACCCGGCCGAGCCGCGCCGCATCGACGAGGCCCGGTGTACCCGAGGCGCCGAAACCCGGAACGTGCAGGGGGTCGAGTTCGCGACCCGCCCGCTTGCGCAGGATCACGTCGACCCGTT
>JBMCMJ010000121.1:0-7456 GCA_048615135.1 Pseudomonadota bacterium | reverse complement strand
CGTCTAGCTGGCGTCTAGCTGGCGGCCATCGCCAGATCGGCCTCGGGCGCGGTCGGCTCCAGGCCGATCAGCGGGGCGATCTCGTGCGGCTGGCTGATGAAGTCCGCCAGCGTGTAACCCTCCAGCACCAGAAAGAACGCCTCGAGGGCGCGGTGCAGGGCGTGCTTGAAGCGGCAGGCCGGACGCAGCGGACAGGTATTGGTCTCCGCGTCGAAGCATTCGGCGAGGTTCAGGTTGCCCTCGGTGACCCGCAGCACACGCCCGATCACGATGTCGTGTGGATCCTTGGCGAGCCTGATGCCGCCGCCGCGCCCGCGCAGGGTCTCGATCATCCCCATCTGGCCGAGCGTCTGCACGACCTTCATCAGATGGTGCTCGGAGATCCGATAGGCGGCCGCGATGTCCCGCACCCGGCAGACCTTCCCCGGTTTCAAAGCGCAGTACATCAGGGTTCTGATGGCGTAGTTGCTGAAATGGGTGAGTTGCATGGGTCGGACTTCCGAGCTGATCCCACGGCCTGGGATCGCCAACGAGTTTGAACACCGTGTAAACAGGTTGCAGCTTTCGCCGCCGGCGGCAAGACCGCCCTTTTGCCTCTACCGTTCATTGCCCCGCAACAAGCCGACAATACGTCCCGCCGGCTGCGACAGGGCGTCGCGAGCGGCGACGCTGCCGGCTGGGAACCTGCGCCCGATCGGTTAGGTTGCGACGAGTTTCCGTTGCGATCGAGGTCCGACACCATGACGCTTGCCCTGGAGCCGCTGGACGCGGCTGCCTTCGCCCCCTTCGGCACCGTGCTCGACCTGCCGGCGAGCGACGGGCCGGGCCGGTGGGATCGGGTCGCCGACCTCGAGGACCGGCGCGGCGGCCTCCGGCCCAACGTCGCCCTCGTCCGGGTGCGGGCAACCGCCCTGCCCTTGACGATGACGGCGCTGGAGCGTCACCCCCACTCGTCGCAGCTGTTTGCCCCGCTCGGCATGGCGGGCCGCTTTCTCGCCATCGCAGCACCCGACGCCGGCGGCCGGCCCGATCCGGCGGGGCTGCGGGCGTTCCTCTGCGAGGGGGCGCGCGGCGTGGTCTACGCCCCCGGGGTCTGGCACCACCCGCTGGTGTCGCTCGTGCCCTGCCGGTTCCTCATGCTGATCCACGAGGACGGCACGAGCGCCGACTGCGAATGGGCCGACCTCGCCGCACCGGTCACCGTTGTCGGGGACTGACCCGCTCAGGGGTGGGGCTGCAGCACGGCTCCGCTCCTGAAGGCCTTCAGGGTGCGCCAGGCGAGCCCGACCACCACGGCCGCGAGCAGCGCATAGAGCAGCAAGCCCAGACCCATGAACACGCCGCTCTCCAGCCGCTCCGCCATGACCAGCGTGGCGACGGTCAAGGCCGCGATCGGGAACGAGTAGGCCCACCAGCTGAGCGCGAAGGCGAGGCGGCTGAGCTTCGGTAGCTGCAGGAGCAACAGCGCGAGGAAGAACACGCCCGGGTAGTAGAGCAGCCGGGCGAAGCCGTCGATCCGATCGGACAGCCCCGTATAGGCGAGGAACGCGACCGCCGGCGGTGCCACCAGGATGCAGAGCGTCGGCAGCAGGTGCGCCGGCATCGGGTGATGGAAGACGAGCCGGTTGAAGACCAGGGTCAACAGGACGAGCCAGAAGAGGAGCCCGACGGAGAGGAACAGCCACGCGACCTCGACCCAGCCGATCCGCGCGGCGACCAGCGGCACCAGCACGTTGCCGACAGCGGGGATGAACCAGGCCGGGTTGAGATGCGGCGCCTCGTAGTGCGCCTCGTCGATCCAGGTCGAGACGATGGCGAGCGTCAGCGCCCCCTGCAGCACCGCGCCGACCGCCCAGAGCCCCGTGCCGAGGGAAGGCACGATCTGGAAGGTGGCGGTGCCGAGCAGGATCAGGCTGATGCTGATGGTGGGAAAGAAGGCGAGCTTGACCGGGTGGCGCCACTCCGCCGCGACGGCGTGCGGAAACCGACTGGCCTTGATGGCGTAGAGCACGGCCAGGGTGGCGAAGACGCCGGCCGCGACCAGCAGGACGGCCACGCCGAGGGCGTGCGTCGCGCCGAGGACATGTTCGAGGCGCAGCGTGGCGAGGGTCAGCCCGCCGAGCCCCATGACCGAGGCGAAGATCCCGATCGGCAGGTGCTCCAGCTTGTCGACGAAGGGCCGGGCGTCGTGGGCGGTGGTGGCGTGGGTCATGTGGGCTGTCCAAGACGAGGCCCCGCCGCCAAAGGCGACGGGGCCCGGTCGGGAGGGATCGGGTCAGGCGAGGTCGAGGTCGGCGTCGGGCTTGCGGCCGCCGGCGACGCTCCAGATCGTGTAGGCCAAGAGGGTCGTACCGATCGCCCCGGCGGCGAAAATCGCGATCACCAGCACCCAGTCGATCGGTCCGCCGATGTCGCGAAAGCCGGAATTGGTGATGAACTGCATGAACCAGATGGCGAAGGCGCCGCCGAACAGCCCGAGGATCTCCGAGCGGACGAAGCGCCGGCTGTAGAGGCCGCGGTCGCGGATCAGGACGTAGAAGAAGGCCAGCGTGGTGACGACGATGCCGGCCACCAGCAGCCAGAACAGGGCCGGGCCCAGCATCTCGATGAAGACGGCGACGAAGACGGCGGGATCGAGTTCTTCCATGACGGGTCCTCCTCAGGCTTGGCCGCGCAGCATGGCGAGGTAGGTGGGCTTCAGGGCGGTCTCCTTCATCACCCAGCTGAGCCACAGCTCCTCGAGCGGGGCGACGACGCCGGGGAAGGAGGGGGTGAGGTTGTTGTCGTAGTCGAACTCGACGAGCATCGCCCGACCGATGCGGGTGATCAGCGGGCACGACGTGTAGCCGTTGAAGGAGGCCTCGGAGAGGGTGCCTTCGATGTCGGCCACCAGATGGTCGACCGCCACCGGCGCCTGCCATTTGACGCTCGCCGCGGTCTTGCCCTTGGGCACGCCGGCCACGTCACCCACCGCGAACACGTTGGGATAGCGCGTGTGGCGCATCGAGTGCTTGTCGACCTCGAGCCAGCCCTCGGCACCCCAGGCACCGCTCGGCCACGGCAGCGGACTGTTGCGCACAGCGGCGATCGCGCGCATCGGCGGCACGATCGTGATGTAGTCGTAGTCGAGTTCGACAGTGCCGGTCGGCGTCGCGTAGGTGGCGCGCTTGCGGCCCGGGTCGATCGCCTTCAGCTCGTGCTCGTAGCTGACCGCGACGCCGCGGTCCTGGTAGAGCATCCGCACCTTCTCGGCGACGATCGGCACGCTGAAGAGCGACGTCTGCGGGGCCAGATAGTGGAGTTCCGCCTTGTCGCGGTTGCCCCGGCGGCGGAGGATGTCGTCGGTGACGAAGGTGTATTTGAGCGGCGCACCGGCGCACTTCATCTCGGTCGGCGGCCGGCCGAACAGGCCCACCCCGCCCTGATCGGCGAAGACGGACATGGTCTCGTAGGTGGTCCGCGCCGCCTCGGGGCTGGCGTAGACGCTGCCGATGCCGTGCTGGCCGATCAAGGAGACGTCCATCCCCTCGATGCCGGCGTAGTGCAGCTCGGCACCCGTCGCGACGATCAGGAAGTCGTAGGCGAAACTGCGCCCGCTGGTCGTGACCACCCGATTGCCGTCGGGATCGAGTTCGGCCACGCCCTCCTGCACCAGGTCGACCCCGCGCCGCACGTACTCGGCCGTGGTCGAGGTGGCGTAGCCGGGCGACTTCAGGCCGGAGGCGATCAGCGTGAAGCCGGGTTGGTAGTAGTGGGCGGCGCGTGGGTCGATCAGGGTGATGGTGGCGCCTTCGAGCCGGTCGGCGAGGCGCGAGGCGGCGCTCAGCCCTGCGGCCCCGGCGCCGGCAATCACGATCCGCGCCGAGGTGCGCACCGTCTGGGCGGTGCCACGCCCCGGGCCGAAGAACAGCGCCCCGCCGCCGAGCCCGGCGATGGCAGCGGACATCAGCTGCAGAAAACGGCGACGATCCGCAGCGCTACGAAAGGGCGTGCCTGCCTCGGCCATCCCCCACCTCCCTCACATTGGTTTCCGGCAACGTCCCCGTCACCGGATTGGTTATATGAGTTTGGTTGAATGTGTTTCGGCTGGTGAGCCCGCCATTGGTGGAAAAGCCGGGCTCGCTGCCTATGGCTTTGGTCGCAGGCCCCGCCCTTAGGTGGTCGCTCGGGCCGGCTGCAGCGCCTTCGGCACCCCCACGCCCGCGTGGTCCAATTCGGTGCGGATCGTCGCCTTGAGCCGTTCGAGCCCGGCCTCGTCCTTCGCCTCGGCGCGGGCCACCAGGACGGCCTGGGTGTTGGAGGCGCGCATCAGCCACCAGCCGTCGGCGGTGTTCACCCGCACGCCGTCGATGGCGATGACCTCGGCACCCGCGGCGGCGAGCCGCTCCTTGACCGCGGCGATCACGTCGAACTTCTTCTCGTCGGGGCAGTCGATCCGGATTTCCGGCGTGTTGACGACCGCTGGCATCGCGTCCTTGTAGTCGGCGAGGGTTTGGCTCCCGCGAGCCAGGATGTCGAGCAGGCGAACCGCCACGTAGAGCGCGTCGTCGTGGCCGTAGAAGCCATCCTTGTAGAAGATGTGGCCGGACATTTCGCCGGACATGGGTGCGCCGATCTCGGCCATCTTCGCCTTGATCAGCGAATGACCGGTCTTCCACATCACGGGCTCGCCGCCCATCCGGGCGATCGCGTCGTAGAGGGTCTGCGAGGCCTTGACATCGGCGATGATCGGCGCACCCGGGTAGCGGGGCAAAAGGTCGGAGGCCAGGACCTCGATCAGCTGGTCGCCGAAGAAGATCCGCCCCTGGCCGTCGACCACACCGATCCGGTCGCCGTCGCCGTCGAAGCCGATGCCGATCTCGGCTCCGCTTTGGCGCACGCGCTCGATCAGGTGCTCGAGGTTCTCGGGCTCGGTCGGGTCGGGGTGATGGTTGGGGAAGGTGCCGTCGATCTCGGCGAACAGCACCTCGTGGGTGCCCGGCAGCTTGGCGACCAGGGCTTCGACGGCCGGACCCGCCGCGCCGTTGCCCGTGTCCCAGATGGCATGGATCGGCCGCGTGCCATGGTAGTCCTTGGCCAGCCGGTCGACGTAGTCGTCGAACACGGGCGTCGCCAGCACGGTGCCACCCGCCCCCTCGAGGAAGTCGCCGGCCTCGGCGATCGGTCGCATCGCCTGGATGCGTTCGCCGAAGAACGAGGCCGTGCCGATCATCATCTTGAAGCCGTTGTGGCTCGGCGGGTTGTGCGAGCCAGTGACCTGGATCCCGCCGTCGCAGCCCAGATGATGCACGGCGAAATAGAGCATCGGCGTCGGGCCACAGCCGACCGACAGGACCTCCGCACCGGCCGACACGAGGCCGTCGATCAGCGCCGCGACCAGGGTCGGCGAGCTCATCCGGCCATCATAGCCGACGGCGATCCGCAGCCCCTTGCCCTCGCGGGCCAGGATGGTCGCATAGGCCTGCCCGAGCGCTCGCGCATCGGCGGCGAACAGCGTTTCGCCGACGATGCCGCGCACGTCGTACTCACGAAGGATGGTCGGGTGGAAGGCGTGCGGTGCCGGCATCGATCAGCCTCTCGCTCGAAATCGCTGGGGATCAGACGTAGCGTCGCAACATCCGGCCGAAGTCGTCCTGCAGGTCGGCCCGGCGGCTCGCGGCGGCCACGATCGCCTCCAGATAGCCCAGCTTGTCGCCACAATCGTGACGTTCGCCACGGAAAACGTACCCGTGGAAGGGGTGCCGGCCCAGCATCCTGGCCATGCCGTCGGTGAGCTGGATCTCGCCGCCCGCACCCTTTTCCAGGGTTTCCAGATGTCCGAACACCTCGGGCAGCAGCACGTAGCGGCCGATCACCGCGTAGCGCGAGGGTGCCGCCTCGGGCTTCGGCTTCTCGACCATGCCGTCCGCCTCGATCAGCCGGCCGTCGACCTTGCCCGCCTTCAGGATGCCGTAGCGGCTGGTGTGCTCGTGCGGCACCTCCATGGTCGCGACCACGTTGCCGCCGGTCCGCTCGTGGGCTTCGATCAGTTCGCCGAAGCACGGCACGTCGCCCAGGATCAGGTCGTCGACGAGGCCCACGGCGAACGGCTCGTCGCCCACCAGATGGCGCGCGCACCAGACCGCATGACCCAGCCCGAGCGGCTGCTGCTGGCGGGTGTAGACCACCGAACCGGCTTCCGGCAGCCAACTCGCCAGCTCCTCCAGTGCCGCTGTCTTACCCTTGGCCTCGAGGCTGTCGAAGAGCTCGTAGGCGCGGTCGAAGTGGTCCTCCAGCATCGACTTGCCGCGCCCGGTGACGAAGATGAACTCCTCGATCCCGGCGGCTTTTGCCTCTTCCAGGGCGTACTGGATGATCGGCTTGTCGACGACGGGCAGCATTTCCTTCGGCAGCACCTTGGTGGCCGGCAGCATGCGGGTGCCGAGGCCGGCAACGGGGAACACGGCCTTGCGGACTTTGCTCACGATGCATCTCCCGAAGTGGACCGGCGCGCCTCGCCATTCCCAACCGCTGGGTGCGGCGACGCCGGCAACGTGCTTAGCGGCGTTGCCGCATGCGGTCGAGAAGATGTGCCCGCGCCTCGTTGATCTGCGCAGCCAGATAGGTCGAGCCGCCGCGATCGGGGTGCAGGTTGGCCATCAACCGCCGATGTGCCGCCCGGATCGCCGCCTCGTCGGCGCCGGGCTCCAGCCCGAGGATCTCGTAGGCCCGCGCATCGGTCATGGCGGCCGTCTCCTCCGCCTGCCCGTCGTCCGTCCGCCAGCCGGCGTGCCGCCGATCGAGAAAGGCCTCCAGCAAGGGCTCGGATTCCGGATCGTTCCGGCGGCATTCGGCCAGCAGTTCGAGCAGCGGGGGGAGCCCCAGCCGGGAGAGCCGCTTGCCGCGGTGGCGGCCGTCGAGCACCGTGCCGTCCAGTTCGCCCGTGGTCGGGTCGAGCCGCATGGCCAGGGTGGACGTGCGCACCGTGACCCCCTCGTCCGTCTCGCCGCTCGCCGCCTCGGCCGCCTCGAACGGATCGGGTGGCCGCTGCGCCCGGCGAAACGAGCGGATCGCCCAATACCCGGCGCCGAGCACGGCAACGGCGAAGCCGATCCGCCCGGCATAGATCAGGCCCGAGCCGAGCAGGGCCGCGAGCGTGGCGACGAATACGCGCAGCGCCTGCGCCAGATCCCTCGCCGGCACGCGCAACATCCAGCGGCCGGCCATGAGCAGGAGGACGAGGGCTGCGGCACTCGAAAGGACGGCGATCCAGCTCAACCGTTCAGCCCTTGCCCAACAGCTCGATCCTGCGCGTCTGCCGCCGGTTGGTGTCCTCGAGCGCCGCGAGACCGCCAGCGGCATAGGCCGCAACCGCGCGCAGCAACTGCCTCAGTTCGTCGGCGCTGCTCGACGACAGCCGGCAGTGCGCCCCGCCGGTGAGCCGTGCGATGTCGCGAAAGGCGCGCGACGCCACCGG
>JBMCMJ010000120.1:0-7501 GCA_048615135.1 Pseudomonadota bacterium | reverse complement strand
TGGTCGGCCATCTGCCCGAGCCGCATCATCTGGGTGCGGTGGCGCTCGGCGCCTCTACCTTCGCCATGGCCTATCTCGTGTTCTCCTCGGTGCGGATGGGCACGACCGGTCTCACCGCCCAGGCGGTCGGCGCGGGCGACGGGGCCGAAGCCCGCGCGTGCCTCGTTCGACCACTCGGCCTCGCCCTGCTCGCCGGTCTCGTCGTGATCCTGCTGGGCGGCCCGATCGTTGCCGCGGCGCTGTTCGTGTTCGACCCGACGCCCGCCGTCGCGGGCGAACTCGCGGTGTACATCGGCTGGCGCGTGCTCGGGGCGCCCGCGGCCCTTGCAACCTTCGTGCTGCTCGGCTGGCTGCTCGGCAACCACGACACGCGCAGCCAGTTCGTGCTGCTCGTCGTGCCCAACGCCATCAACGCCGTGCTCAACGTCGTGTTCGTGTTCGGCTTCGGTTGGGGCGTGGCGGGCGTCGCGATCGCCACCGTCATCGCCGAATACGCGGCGGTGGCATTGGGGCTCGTCCTGGCGCGGCGCCGCTGGCGCCGGCTGCCGGGTGCCTTCGATGCGGCGGTGGCCCTGGCCTGGGCGCGGTTTCGCCGGCTCTTTCGGGTCAACGGCGATCTGGTCGTCCGCAGCCTGTTCCTGGAGACCGTCTTTCTCGGTTTTGCAGCGCTGAGCGCGCGGCAGGGCGAGGTGCTGCTCGCGGCGAATGCCGTGCTGCTCAACATGATCATGCTGCAGGCCTACGCGCTCGACGGCTTCGCCTTCGCCGCCGAGGCACTGGCCGGCCGCGCCGTCGGCCGCCGCTCGCAGGGCGACCTCGACGCGGCCTTTCGCGCCGGCGCCTACTGGTCGGTGGGCTTCGCGCTCCTGATCGCCCTCGTCTTCGCCGCCGGCGGTGGGCTGGTGATCGCCCTCCTCACCGGCATCGGCGAGGTCCGTGCGGCGGCGGGCACGTTCCTCGTCTACGTCGTCGTGGCCCCGTTGGTCGGCGCCTGGGCCTATCTGTTCGACGGCATCTTTTCCGGCGCCACGCAGACCCGCGAGCTCAGGAACGGCAGCATCCTCGCCGCCGCCCTCTTCTTCGCGGTGGCCTTCCCGCTGACGAGCGCGCTCGACAACCACGGCCTCTGGCTGGCCCTGTTGCTGTTCCTCGCAGCCCGGGCGGTCTGGCTCGGATGGCGCTATCGCCGTCTGGCCGCGCGCGCGGGCTTCGTTTCCGCCCCGACTTGACGCCGCGCCGAGGCTTCCCACATGCCGCCTGTGGATGCCGCACCGGGTCCACGAACCTCAGGTTGCTCAGTGGAGAACCGAACCATGCGTACCTTGGATCTCAGCCCGCTCTTTCGCTCCAGCGTCGGCTTCGACGCCCTGGACAAACTCCTGGACAGCGCGTTCCGCGAGAGCGCCCAGACGTCCTACCCGCCCTACAACATCGTGAAGTCGGCCGGCGACCGTTACCGCATCGAGATCGCGGTGGCGGGTTTCGTCGAGGCCGATCTCGACATCACGCAGCACCAGAACATGCTGGTGGTGCGCGGTCAGGCGCAGAAGCGCGACGAGGACAAGCAGGAATACCTGCATCGTGGCCTCGCCCAGCGTGCCTTCGAGCACAAGTTCCAGCTGGCCGACCATGTCCACGTCGACGGTGCCCGTCTGGACCACGGCATGTTGACCATCGAGTTGGTCCGCGAGGTGCCCGAGGCGATGCAGCCGCGCAAGGTGTCCATCACCAACGGCGCGACCAACGGTCACGGCGAGAAGCCGAAGGTGATCGACGCGGCCTGACCGGCGCGAGCGAGCGAGACCGGGGCGGCGGGAGTGATCCCGCCGCCTTTTCGTTTCGCATGGTCGATCGGCCTCGGCGTCGGCTTTTGGCAGCGGCGCTGCTTGACAGGCGGCGCGCGGTCGCGGACCAAACGCGCATGGACACCCAGCCCACCTCGTCGCCTCCCCTCGAGCCGCCCGTTCCGGTGATCGGCATTTCCTGCTGTCGCGTCGCCGACGGGCCCTGGCCGTTCCACAAGGCGGGCGAGAAATACGTCACGGCGATCACCGATGCGGCGGGCGGCCTGCCGTTCCTGATCCCGGCTCTCGGACCGCGGCTCGACGTCGATCTCGTGCTCGCGAAGCTCGACGGCCTGTTCTTGACCGGCAGCCCCTCCAACGTCGAGCCGCACCACTATTCGGGCGGCCCCGAGCCCGAGAACAACCCGAAGGACCCCGAACGCGACGCTACGACCCTCGCGCTGATCCGCCGGGCGGTGGCGCTGGGGGTGCCGCTGTTCGCCGTTTGCCGCGGCATCCAGGAACTGAACGTCGCCCTCGGTGGGAGCCTCCATCAGGAACTGCACGCGGTGGACGGGCGCTTCGACCATCGCTCGGACAAGAGCAAGCCGCCGGTGGAGCGCTACGAGGCCCGCCATCCCGTCCGGATCGCCCCCGGCAGTTATCTTCATCGCCTCTTGGGTGAGGAGGTCGTCCGGGTGAACTCGCTGCACGGCCAGGGGCTCGACCGGCTGGCGCCGCGCCTGGTCGTGGAGGCGACGGCCGAGGACGGCACCATCGAGGCGGCGAGCGTCGGCGATGCCCGGACCTTCGCCCTGGGCGTGCAGTGGCATCCGGAGTTCCGTCCGCTGGGCAACCGGACCTCGACGCTGCTGTTCCGGGCCTTCGGTGAGGCCTGCCGGCAGCGGGCGCAGGATCGGCAGGTGGCCCTTGTCGATTGAGGGCTGGATCCGCGAGCGGCGTGTGACCGAGATCGAGTGTCTGGTCTCGGACATTTCCGGCATCGCCCGGGGCAAGATCCTGCCGGCCGAGAAGTTCCTGCGCGGCAAGGGCGACGGCTCGCTGCGCCTGCCCGAGAGCGTGCTGGTGCAGACCGTGACGGGCGACTACCCGGAGACCGTCTGGTCGGTGGTCGATCCGGTGGTGCGCGACATCCGCATGGTGCCGGATTCGGGCACCATCCGCCTCGTGCCCTGGTACGACGAGCCGACCGCCCAGGTGATCTGCGACTGCACCGACCATGCCGGCGAGGCGAGCGAGATCGCGGCCCGCCAAGTCCTCAAGCGGGTGCTGGCACTCTATGCCGAGCGCGGCTGGCGGCCGGTGGTGGCGCCGGAACTGGAGTTCTACCTCACCAAGATCAACGACGACCCGGACTACCCGCTGCAGCCGCCGATCGGCCGCTCGAAGCGCGCCGAGACCGGGCGACAGGCCTACGGCATCGAGGCGACCAACGAATTCGATCCGGTCTTCGAGGACGTCTACGACTGGTGCGAGGCGCAGGCGATCGACATCGACACGCTGACCCACGAGAGCGGCGTCGCGCAGATGGAGATCAACTTCAACCACGGCGACCCGCTGGAGCTTGCCGACCAGGTGTTCCTGTTCAAGCGGACGCTGCGCCAGGCGGCGCTCAAGCACGGCATCTACGCCACGTTCATGGCGAAGCCGATGGAGCGCGAGCCGGGCTCGTCGATGCACCTGCACCAGAGCCTCTACGCGCTGGACGGGGGACGTAATCTCTTCGCCGGCGGCGAGAGCGCCTATTCGCCCCTGTTCCTCGGGCATATCGCCGGGCTGCAGCGGTATCTGCCGGCGGCGATGCCGCTGCTGGCACCGACCGTGAACTCCTACCGGCGGCTGCGACGCTACTCGGATGCGCCGATCAACACGCACTGGGGCTGGGAGAACCGCACCGTCGGCCTGCGGGTGCCGGAGAGCGCGGCCGAGCACCGGCGGGTCGAGAACCGGGTCGCAGGCGCCGACGTGAACGCCTATCTCGCCATCGCCGCATCACTGGCCTGCGGCTATCTCGGCATGGTCGACGAACTGGAGCCGACCGATCCCCTGGAAGGCAGCGCCTATCGCCGGGCGCAGACCCTGCCGCGGCAGATGCCGGAAGGGCTCGCCAAGCTCAATGCCTGTCGTCCGCTGAAGGAGGTGCTCGGCGAACGTTTCGTCGACGTGCTGCTCGCCGTGCGCGAGGCCGAGCACGAAGCCTATCAGACCGTGATTTCCAGTTGGGAGCGCGAACATCTCTTGCTCAACGTCTGAGCAGGGTCCATAGCCGCACCCGCGTCGCCGCCTCGGGACCAGCCCATGCTGCAGACCGTCCTCGCCAGCTGGCCCCTGTTCCTCGGCCTTGCCCTCTTGATGCTCGGCAACGGGCTGCAGGGCACCCTGCTCGGCCTGCGCGCCGATTTGGAGGGCTTCGCGACCGCGGTCACCGGCCTCGTCATGTCGATCTTCTATGCAGGATACCTCATCGGCGCGCTGCGGGCGCCGAACCTGATCGCGCGGGTCGGCCACATCCGGGTCTTCGCCGCCTTCAGCGCGCTCGCCTCCGCGGCCGTACTGCTGCACGCCGTGTTCCTCCATCCGGCGCTTTGGGCGGTGATGCGTCTGGTCTCGGGCTTCTCCTTCGCCACCCTCTTCATCGTCGCCGAAAGCTGGCTCAACGGGCAGAGCCGCAATGCGGATCGGGCCAAGGTGCTGAGCTTCTACATGTTCGTCGTGTTCGGCGGCATGGGGGCGGGCCAGCTGATGCTCGGCCTCGCCGATCCCGGCGGCTTCGTGCTGTTCACGGCCGTCTCGGTGCTGATCTCCGTCGCCGTCGTGCCGATGCTCCTGACCAGCGGGCCGACGCCGCCGATCCCCACGGCCAAGGGCATCGACCTCGGCGGCCTCTATCAAACCTCGCCGCTCGGTATCGTCGGCACCTTCGCCTCGGGGCTCACCGGCGGTGCGGTGTTCGGCATGGGGGCGGTGTTCGCCAGCCAATTGGGCCTCTCCATCGGCGGGGTCGCCCTCTTCATGTTCGCCCTGATGATGGCGGCCATGCTCGGCCAGTTCCCCGTTGGCTATCTGGCCGACCGGTTCGATCGCCGGCTGGTCATCATCGTGGCGTCCGGCGTGGCCGGATGCGCCGGCGCGGGTGCGGTCCTGCTCGACGGCCCGGCCAAGCTGGCGGCCCTGACCGCCGTCGTGTTCGTCGCGTTTCCGCTCTATTCGGTGAGTGTCGCGCACACCAACGACTATCTCGACAACGACGGCATGGTGGCGGCGGCGGGCGGCATCATGATGGTCAACGGCTTCGGCGCATCGGTCGGTCCGTTCGCCGTGGGCTCGGCCATGGGCGCGTTCGGCCCGACCGGCTTCGCGCTGTTCGTCGGGGGCGTCTACACCGCGCTCGCCCTGTTCGGCTTCTACAGGACGTTCCGTCGCGCTTCGGTGCCGCTGGAGGAGCAGGGACCGACCGTGCCGGTGCCGCGCGTCTCGACCCTGATGACCCAGGAGGCCGCGGTGGAGCGCCTGGAAGCGGAAACCAGCGGTCTGGGAGAAGCTGCAGGCGAGTTCACGCATCGACATCCGGCCGAGGAGAAGACGCCATCGCTCATGTGAGCCCGTCGCGACGCATCGTCACGACCAGCGCATTTGGTTCATCTTCGGCTATCTAATCGACTTCCGCGCGCGGCGCCTCGTCAAGAGGTTCGTTCCGGTGTATGGTTAACGATACGTTCGTGAACCAGTCGGGAAAGCGCCCGCTTTCGAGGGGCAGATCGTATGAGCCGCAAATTGTTCGTCGCCAATTTTCCCTACTCGACCGGCGAGGAAGCGCTGCGTGAACTGTTCGGGCAGTTCGGCGAGGTCGAGGAAATCAAGATCATCTACGATCGCGAAACCGGGCGGAGCCGTGGTTTCGGATTCGTGATGATGGAGAACGAGGCGCACTGCGTCACGGCCGCCGATGCCTTGAACGGCAGCGAACTGGGCGGGCGCAATATCGCCGTCCGGGTCGCCGAGCCGCGCCCCACCGGGGCCAGCGCGGGTGCCGACGGTGAGGGCCGGCAGGGGCCGAAGAGGTTCGCGCTGGCTCGTCCCCGCGCCCGCCGGGCTCGCGAGCAGGGTTAGGACTCGAAGCCCAGGCGTCGAGTTGACGCCATCGGGTGGCGTGCCTAACTGAGGTCGGTCGAGGCGCGCCATGGGCGCCGTAACCTATCGGGGACGATGATCACCGACCTCAACCAGCGTTCGCGGGAGGTGTTCCGCCAGATCGTCGACGCCTACGTCACGTCGGGCGAGCCGGTCGGCTCGCGGACGATCGCGCGGCGGCTGACGCAGCCCCTGTCGGCGGCCACCATCCGCAACGTCATGGCGGATTTGGAGGAGGCGGGGCTGCTCTACGCGCCGCATACCTCGGCCGGCCGGCTGCCCACCGATGCGGGGCTGCGGCTCTACGTGGACGGGTTGCTGGAGGTGGGCAACCTCACCGGTGACGAGAAGCAGGATATCGAGCGGCGGGTTTCGGGTACCGGGCGGAGCGTCGAGGCACTGCTCAGCGACGCCTCGGATACGCTGTCCGGGCTGAGCCACCATGCCGGGATCGTGATCGCCCCCACCTACGACAGCCCCTTCAAGCACGTCGAGTTCGTGCCGCTCGGCCCCGGCCGCGCGCTCGTCGTCGTCGTCCACGAGGGCGGGTTGGTCGAGAACCGGATCATCGAACTGCCGCTCGGCATGGCCGCCAGCCGTCTGATGGAGGCGGGCAACTACCTGACCGCACGTCTGACCGGGCGCACCTTCGGCGAGGCACGGGCGATGATCGCGAGCGAACTGGAGGAGCAGCGCTCGCAGCTCGATACGCTGTCGCAGAAGGTGGTGGAGGCCGGTCTCGCGATGTGGAGCGGCGCCGGGAGCGGCGAGGATGGCGTCTTGATCCTGAAGGGTCAGGCGAAGCTGCTCTCCGACGTGACCAATCTCGTCGAGTTGGAGCGCATCCGCGCCCTGTTCGAGGCGGTCGAAACCAAGAAGAACCTGTTGCGCCTGATCGACCGGACGGCCGAAAGCGACGGCGTGCAGATCTTCATCGGCGCCGAGACCGAACTGTTCGGCCTGAGTGGCTGCTCGATGGTTGTCGCCCCCTATCGCGCGGGCGATCCGGACGCCGAACGGCGGCCCAAGGTTCTGGGCGCCGTGGGTGTGATCGGGCCCCTCTACATGAACTACGCGCGGATCATCCCGATGGTCGACTACACTGCCCGGGCGGTGGGTCGGCTGCTGTCCAACATCCAAGCCAAGGACGACCATGAGCGATAAGCCCGAAGGCCCGAACGAGGCCCAGACCGAGGCCGCGATCCAGACGGAGGCGGTGTCCGAGACCCCGGCCGAAACGGCGCCCGCCTTCGATGCGGAGGCCGAACTGGCGGCGGCCAAGGACCAACTGCTGCGCACGCTGGCCGAGATGGAAAATCTGCGCAAACGAACCCAGCGCGAGGTCGAGGAAACGCGGCGCTATGCCGTCACCGGCTTCGCCCGCGATCTGCTCGACGTGATCGACAATCTGGGCCGTGCGGTGCAGCACATCCCGGACGAGGTGCGCGAGCAGGAGGGCTGGGCCGGCAACCTCGCGACCGGCATCGCCATGACCGAGCGCGCGCTGCTCAACGTGCTGGAAAAGCACAAGGTGCAGCGGGTGGCGCCGACCCGCGGCGAGAAGT
>JBMCMJ010000119.1:0-7516 GCA_048615135.1 Pseudomonadota bacterium | reverse complement strand
GCGCCGCCCGACGGAACACCCCGACCAGTCGGGCGAAGCCCCACTCGCGATGGACGAAACAGGCGCGGATCAACGACCAGAAGGCCGCCACCGCGGCGGCCTCAATGGCGGTGAAGATGCCGAGGAAGGTACCGCCCAGCAGGATGACCGGGGTCAAGAGCGCGGCGAAGGCGCCGAGGAAGGTCGGCCACACCTGACCGAAGCCCAAAAAAACGGTTCCCGGGGCAGCTTGCGGGTGCGCGCGAAAAAGGCGGCCATCAGCATCGGGGCGACGCTCATCAGGAGGCCGGGGACGGGGCCCGTGAGCAGCCGTTCGCCGGCGGAGACCTGGGCCAGGATGGCGTAGAGGATGACCGGGATGCTGGGCGGGATGATCGGCCCGATCAGGGCGCTGCCGACGGTGACGCCGAGCGTCGTGCGGTCGTCGTAGCCCGCGTCGCGCATCGCCTCGATCTCGATCGCGCCGAGCCCGGCAGCGTCGGCGGTGCCCGCGACGGCGAAGGCGAAAGGGCCGCGCCACCCACGTGGGCCGTGGAACACCCCCGGCCTTGGCCTGATCCGGGATTCTTTGACGGGTGAACCGGCCCGGGTTGCTTACGCGGTCCTCGGTGTCGCTCTCGATCATGCGATCGCCGGCGAGGATGTCGTCCTCGACCGTGGCAACGCCGCGGCCGTCCGGGGGCAGGATGACGATTTTGGAACCCGCGAGGTCAACACGGCGGTCGTGGCGCAACAGCGCGGACACGCCATCCTGCGGGCGCGGGGCGACGTCCGACCCGACGCCGCCCGTCGGCACCTCGCCGGGCGGCCGCTCCAGCCGGAACACCCGATCCCTCCGCGGCGTGCACGGCCAGGCCCACGTCGACCCGTAGGGCGCGAACGCGGTCGCAGCGGGGAACTCCTCGAGCGGCACGACCACGGTCGTCCCGGCCGATCTCCGCAATCCGGGCAATGGTTGCCGCAATTCGCGGGGCGAGTGTGCGCATCTGCGCGCGACCTCCGTCGAGGGCTCAATGTCCCCAGCGACGCGGGTCGAAGGGCGCCACGTCGATTTCGACCGGTTCGCCGCTCACGAGTTGCGCGACGACTCGTCCGGTGCGGGCCGAGGCCGCGAGGCCGACATGGCCGTGACCGAAGGCGTGAACGACGTCGGTGGAGCGCCGCGCATAACCGATGCAGGGCCGACCGTCGGGCAGGCTCGGTCGACGGCCCAGCCATCGGCGCACCCGCGTGGCCGGAAGGTCGGCCGGCACGCTCGGAACGATCGCCCGCAGATGCTCCAGCAACACGTCGGCCCGCCGCCAGTCGGGCTCGGCGTCGAGATCCGCCAGTTCGACGAGCCCCGCGGCACGCAGGCCGCCCTCCATGGGGCTCACGATCATCTTGCGGTCCATCGCCATCGCCGCGAAACGCGGCGTCGCCCCGAGGCCTTCGACGGTGACGTGGTAGCCGCGCTCGGTCTCCAGGGGCACGCTGTCGCCGGCAGCCGCGGCCAGCGGCTTCGACCGGGCGCCCGCCGCGATCACCGCTGCCTCGCAGGTGACGTCGCCGTCGGCCGTGATGACGGCCCGCAGCCGGTCACCGTCGAAGCGGAAGCCCGTGGCGCCGGTCCGACGGAACACCGCATCTCGGTCGCGGGCCAGCGCCAGGAGTGCGGCCACATAGGCCGCCGGGTCCAGGCAGCGGCCGCCTTCCTCGACCAGCACGGCGAAGCGGTACTCCTCGCCGATCAGCGGTTCGCGCTGGCGCAATTCCTCCGCCGAAAGCTCGAGCCAGTCCACCCCAACCGACCGACGTGCCCGCCAGCCCAGCGCATCGGCCTCGAAGGCCGCGCGGTCGGCATAGAGATGGAGCACGCCCTGCCGCTCGATCAGGTGCGCCACGCCCGCTTCCTGGGCGAGCTTTCGGTGCAGCAAAGGAGCATCTCGCAACAGCGGCCGCAGCGCGCGGGCGGTCTCCAGCAGGCGCGTCTCGGTCCAGCCAGAGCGCAGATAGGCCAGGAGCCACGGCAGCAGCCGGGGCAGGTGTCGCCAGCGCACGTGCAGCGGACCCTTCGGATCGAGCAGCCAGCCGGGCACCTGCTTCCACACGCCCGGTGTCGCCGGCGGGACCACGGCGTGCGGCGACAGCCAGCCGGCATTGCCGAAGCTGGAGGCCTGCTCGCCACCGGGCTCGCCCGGCTCGACGATGGTGACCCGGTGGCCGCGGCGCAGCAGCTCCAGGGCCGAGACGGCGCCCACGGCGCCGGCCCCGATCACCGCGACGTGGAAGCTTGCACGTTCGGTGCCGGTGTTCACCACAGCTGCAGCCAGGGGCGGTGCCAGATGACGGCAACCGCCTGATCGAACAGCGCATAGAGGATCAGCGCCACCAACCCTGTGTAGACGACGACCCACCGCAGCGGCAGCCGCCGATAGAGGAGCCAGCCGGCAGTGAAGGCGCAGAGCGCCAGCGGCTGGCCGACCGCGAGCGCCAGGACCACGACCGCGGCGAGCAGGGCGACGACGGCGATCTCGCGGGCGAAGCCTTCGGGCAGGATCCGATCACGGCGGAACATGCCGACTTCGCGCACGAGCACCAGTGCCGCGAAGCAGGCTCCGGCGCCGGCCGCGGCGAGGGGAAAGCGGCTCACCACGCCGGGCCAGGAAAGGGCCATGGCGACGGCTCCCACGCACAGCAGGAGCACGGTCGACGTCGTGCCGACGGCCAGCACCGAGCCGTCCTGGCGGTTGGCGGCCGCGGGCGTCCGGCCGCGGCGATCGACGACGGCACGGCGCACCGACGCGAGCACCGCCAGCACGATGAGGGCCGCGAGCACGAGCACGATCGGCCGCGTCAGCCACTCGGCGCCGTAGGCGCGGATACTGATGTGCAGCGCGTTCTCCATGATCGGCCCCAGGATGAAGCCGAGCACGAACGGGGCGCGCGGCCAGTCGAGCGCCTTGAGCACGACACCGATCGCCCCGAACACGACGAGCGTGTACCAGTCGCCCATCCGGCCGCCGGACCAGGCTCCCATGAAGACGAAGACCACTACGGCCGGCACGAGCCAAGCGCCGTTGACGAAGGCCACTTTCTGGATCTGCTGCGAAGCGGCGAGCAGCACGAGCGCGGCCACCACGTTGGCGATCGCCAGCATCCACATCAGGCTGTAGGTCAGCGGCAACTGCGCCGAGAGCATTTCGGGGCCGGGAGTGAGGCCCTGGATCATGAAGGCGCCGAGCAGGATGGCGAGCGCCGGGCTGCCCGGAATGCCGAAGGCAACGGTCGGCACCAGGCCACCGCCCTTCACGGCGTTGTTCGCCGATTCCGGCGCGATGACCCCGCGCACGTCACCTTTGCCGAAGCGGCTCTTGTCCTTGGCACTCTGCACGGCATGGCCGTAGGCCACCCAATCGGCCAGGGCCGCCCCGAGCGCCGGCAGGATACCGATGTAGATGCCGATGACGGAACTGCGCAGGACCAGCCACCAGTGGCGGGCGACGTCGCGGATGCCGTCGACGAGGCCGGCACCCTTCTGCTGTTGCGTGGCCTTGGCGATACTCTGCCCCGAGGCGGCGAGCGCGATCAGTTCGGGGATGGCGAACAAGCCGAGCACCACGGGGACGAGGGCGAGCCCGTCCAACAGATAGATGCTGCCGAACCAGTAGCGGGGAATGCCCATCTGCTCGGCGTAGCCGACCGTCGACGCGAGCACGCCCAGGGCTGCGCACAAGAGCCCTTTGGTGATCGAGTTGCCGCTGAGCGCTCCCACCATCGTCAGCCCGAGCACGCCGAGCATGAAGAACTCGGGCATGGCGAAGCTGAGGACGAGCGGCTGGACCAGCGGGATCGAGACGCCCATGAACAGCGCCCCCAGCACGCCGCCGATCGCCGAGCAGGTGAAGGCCGCACCGAGCGCCCGTGCACCCTCGCCGCGCTGGGTCATCGGGTAGCCGTCGAGCACGGTGGCCTGCGAGGCTGCGGTACCCGGCACACCGATCATGATCGACGCGACGCTGTCGCTGGTCGTGGTCACGGCGTACATGCCGATGAGGAAGGCAAAGGCCGCCGCGGGGTCGAGGCCGAAGGTGAACGGCAGCAGGATGGCCATGCCCGAGAGGCCGGACAGGCCCGGCACGGCGCCGAAGTAAAGTCCGAGAACGATACCGAAAAACAGGTAGCCGACCGCCGGCCACTGGAAAATCATGAAGAGGCCGGCGGTGGCGGCTTCGAGCATCGGCGGTCAGCGCTGCGCGATCTCGTCGACGAACGCGGCGAGGAATGCCTTGGTCTCTTCGTCGATGTTGGCCAGTTCGTCGATGATCGCTTCACCGTCGGCGGCGACGACCATGCTCGGCTGATTCTTCACCACGCTCACGTATTCCTCGACGAAGTCGGGATCCTGGGAGAGCGCAACGAACGCCTCGCGCAGGATCTCGACGGCCTCGTCGGGCGCGTCGGGCGGCAGGAACACCGTGCGGTACATGCGATCCATCAGCCCGTTGAGCAGCAGCAGCAGATCCCATTTCTGCCCTTCGGGGATGGCGTCCGCCCCGTGCACGGCACGGTAGACCTCGAGGAAGCTCGGCATGTCGGTCAACGTTTCGAGCGGGCCGACCGAGCCGTCGTCCTGCAGGAAGTCGAAGTAGAACAGCGGCATGGCGATGCCCGGCTCGACCAGAACGGGCTCGGTGGCACCGCGATACCCGGGCAGCGAGTTGGTGGTCAGATCGACCTCTCCCTGCATCACCGCGGTCTGCACGCCGCGGGCTCCCTGGTAGCCGGTCACGAGGCGGTGGGGCACGCCCAGGATGTCCAGGGCGAGCGTCATCCGCAGCACGGCCGGGCTCTGCGTGCCCGAAGCGCCCGCGGTCACCTCGCCGACGTTCACGATGTCGGCTTGGGTTTCCAGTCCGGTGCCGGCGTCCCTGCGGACGTAGACGACCAACGGTTGCTCGAATCCGGCGATCAGCTCGAAGTTCTCGAGCCGCACCCGCAGGGCGGGCGAGTCGAGGATCTGGTCGACCGGGTTCCAGGTGAAGAACCCCATCGTGTAGCCATCGTTGTCGGCCACCTCGCCCAGGAAGTTGATGCCGGTGGCGCCGGCCGCACCCGCCATGTTGCGGACGACGATGTCGGGGTTGCCCGGAATGTGCTCGGCGAGGTGGCGGGCGACGATGCGTCCCTCGATGTCGGTCGGTCCGCCCGGACCGTAGTTGATGATCATCTCCAGCGTGCGGCCTTCGTAGAAGTCCTGCGCCCCGGCAACGGGCGCCCCGAGCGCCAGGACGGTCGCCGCGACGGCGGCAAGGGTCGGCGTGGTTCGCATCGCGATCCTCCCTGCAGCAAAATCCTCGGTCCGGAAGGCCCAACGACGACGGCTTCCGCCCGATGGTTGCCGATCCACCATCCCGGAGCCATCGAAAGTGTCAACAGTCGTCGATCGGTACCCGCCTACCAGCCGACGGCATAGGACGGTCGCCGCGGGTCGGCCGCGGCACTCATCCGCATGCGGGTCGGGTCGAGGGTGGCGGCGCAGACGCCGCCGGCGCGCCAGTCATAGGCCGGCCACGTCTCGACGAGGTGGCCGCGCGCGGCAAGCCCGTCGCGGATCGCCGCGTCGACGTGCGCTTCGGCGCGCACCACGCCGTGCTTGCACTCGAAGGGTGCGAAGGACGAGGGGAAGGAAAAGCTCGCGATGCGGGGCGCTTCGATCGCCTCCTGCAGCGCCAAGCCGTCGACCACGTGGTTGAGGAAGACCTGAAGCATCGCCTGGATTTGCACGTCGCCGCCGGGTGTGCCGAACGCCATGATCCGGCCGTCCGCCAGTTCCGCGATGGCCGGATTCGGGGTGAGCCGCGGCCGTTTGCCGGGGGCCACACCGCTCGGATGACGCGGATCCGGGCGAGACTGCGCGCCGCGTTGCGAGACGACGAGCCCCGTTCCGGGCACGACCGGCACGTGGAACGAACCGTCGCTGGGCGTGCAGGAGAAGACGTTGCCCCAGCGGTCGATCGCACAGCAATAGGCGGTATCGGGCTCGCGCGGCGGGACATCGAGCGGCCCGTCCGCGCCGAGTTGGAGGCGTTCCGCGAACGCCTCGGTATCGAGGGCCCGCCGCGGATCGATGCCCGCCAGCAAACGGGACGTGTAGGCGTCGCTCAGCAGCCGGGCGAGCGGCACATCGACGAAGCGGGGATCGCCGATATGCGCCTCGCGGTCCCACAGCGCCAGCTTCAGCGCCTCGATCACGAGGTGCGCCCGGTCCGCCGGCTCCATCTCCGTGCGGCCGAGTTCGCTCGTCTCCAGGATCTTCAGGGTCTCGGCGAAGGCCGGCCCTTGGCACCAGGCACCGCAGACGTGCACCGTGTTCGATCCGCGCCACCGCACCGACACCGCGGGCTCGATCGGCGACTCGTAGGCGGCCAGGTCCTCGGCGGCGAGCAGGCCGCCCTGCTCCGCATAGAAGCGCAGGATCGTGGCGGCGATGTCACCGCGATAGAAGGCGTCGCGGGCGGCCTGCAGCCCGGCCTCACGGCCGTGCGCGGTGGCCCGGCCCTCTTCGTCGGCCATGTACTGCAGCGTCCGGCCGAGGTCCGCCTGGAGGAAAACGTCGCCGGGCCGGGGCGGCCTGCCTCCGGGCAGGTAGATCGCCGCGCTGGAGGGAAAGCGGGCATAGAGATCGGCGTGTTCCTCCAGGAACTCGGCGGCCATCGGGTCGATGACGAAGCCTTCGCCGGCAAAGCGGATGGCCGGCGCGGCGACGTCGGCGAAGCTCATCGTGCCATAAGTCGCCAACGCCCGGATCCATGCATCCGGTGCTGCCGGAACCACGCTGCGGAGCACGCCGGGCGGGATCCGTCCACCGTGTTCGCGCACGAAGAACTCGGGATCGAGGGCCCGGGGCCAGCCGCCGAGACCGGCGATGGTCGAGACACGGCCCGAGGCCGCGTCGCGGAAGATGATCGGGGCAACGCCGGCGAAGCCGACCAGTTCGCTCTGCACCACACCAAGCGCAATGCCCGCCGCCACGCCGGCATCCACGGCGTTGCCGCCGGCCTCCAGCATGGCGTGGCCCGCCATGGACGCCAGATAGTGGGTCGACGCGACGACGCCGCGCGTGCCGGTGATGGTCGGCCGGAGTGCCAGCAATGCAGTCCTCCCCCTGTTGTCGTGCACCCGCTCGGACCGCCGCGCCAGGCTGCGATCTCCAGCAGTTGCCTTCGCCACCGGCAGCCATAGTCCGGCCTCGGCGCAATGCGCAACGGGGCCCGAAGCCGGAAGTCGGGGCCAACAGGATCCCGCGGGCGAACACGCGTTCGAAGACCGTCACTGCTCTGGTGAGCCACGGACAGCCAGAAGTTGGCACCGCTTGCCCGCCGCCCTTCCTGTCGAGATCGCATCGGCAACCGTTCGATGGCATTCCCCCTGGCGATGCCGTTGGAGATGCGTCGCCCCGGTCGGTTACGGGGCACCGGACGGCGGCGAAGCGGACCGCCGAGCTTTTCCGAAAAGCGCGCCGAGGCCCGGTGCA